>JASHVQ010000127.1 GCA_030044485.1 Methylovirgula sp.
CTCGATCACGGCCTGACGGGCTGGCGCCAGCTTGCGTTTCATGCTGGCACTGCCGTCGAAGACGATCCCTACCGAGACCGGGGTGTCGTCGGCCGTTACGCTCACCACCTGCTGCTCGATCCTGCCGTCGAAAACGCGGAACTGGCTGGCGTCGATGCCGACGATGGGATGATTGGTCGCGTCCGTGACGCTCACCGGGATCAACACCAGATTCGTGTTCACCCGGATGTCGGCGCGTTTGACGACGCGAACACCATCCTTGTCGCCCGGAGCGGCTTGCGCCGTCAGCGCGAGACTCAACATCCACGCGCCTATACACAACGACACCATGAGCGAATGCTTGACAGTCATCCTACCCAGCCCTCTTGGGTTAAAGTCTACCACCTAGGACCGGAGCGTCAAGTGTCGATTTTCTCTACACTTAGCGGAGGATTACTTGGGCTGCGCCACGATGCGCAGGTATGGCTTGGGCGTTTTCCAACCGTCAGGGTACTTCTTCTTCGCATCCTCATCGGAGACCGCCGGAACGATGATCACGTCGTCGCCGACGCGCCAATTGACGGGCGTTCCGACCTGATGCTTGGCGGTGAGCTGCAGCGAATCGATCACCCGCAGAATTTCATCGAAATTGCGGCCGGTGCTCGCCGGATAATTCAGCGTCAGCTTGATCTTCTTGTCCGGGCCGATGACGAAGACGGAGCGCACCGTCAGCGTGTCGCTCGCATTGGGATGGATCATTCCGTAGAGATTGGCGATCTTGCGCTCCGGATCGGCGATCAGCGGGAAATTCAGGCCGTAGCCCTGCGTCTCCCTGATGTCCTGCGCCCATTTTTCGTGGGCGTTGAGGGCATCGACGCTCAACCCGATGATTTTGACGCCGCGCTTTTCGAATTCGGGTTTGAGCTTCGCCGTATAGCCGAGCTCGGTCGTGCAGATCGGCGTGAAATTCTTGGGATGCGAGAACAAGACTGCCCAGGACCCGTCGATGTAATCGTGGAACCGGATTGGGCCTTCGGTCGTCTGCGCCTCGAAATCGGGCGCGATGTCGCCAAGTTGGAGTGCCATGTGCCACCTCTCGAATACGCTGCCCCGGCGTGCGATCGGCCGGTGCCGATCCAGATTTCGGGTTTTGGCGCGGATTTTCTAGGGCAAGCCCTTAGGAAATCGGCTCAAACGCCTCTTGGAAGATATAGCACTATCTCCATCGACTGCAAGTTGATAGGCGCAAATGTACGATTCTATATCGTAAAATCAGGCTTGGCTCCCAGTTCGAGATATATTTTCTTTTCGCCGGCCAGACGGCAGATGTCGTCGATCGTGACGAGTTCGAGTTCCGCCAGAAAAGCTTCGCCGGCGCGTTCGACGATCGGCCCGATGACGTTCTGGACGAAGCGGCTTTCGGTCTTGGCGTCGGCGGGCTCGTCGGCCACCGCCCGGATGACCTCGGCGGCGCTGATGCGGCGGCGCTCGCGCGCCAATTCATAGCCGCCGCGCGGGCCGCGCACGCCCTTCAAGATGTCGGCGCGTACCAGCGCCTGCAAAAGCGTCTCGAGATGGCGCGGCGGCAGATCGAGCCGGCCGGCGAGCGTCTTCGCCGCCACCGGCTGCGGGCGCGCATGCAGCGCGATGTCGGCGACGGCGGCGAGCGCCAGCATGCTGCGGCGCGAGAGAAGCATCATGCTTTCTTCTCCCGCCCGCCCGTCGACCCATAGCCGCCTTTACCGCGCGGCGTCGCATCGAGCCCTTTCGAGGCGACGAAGGCGGCGCGCGCCACTCGCGCGACGACGAGCTGGGCGATGCGCTGGCCACGCAGCACTTCGAAAGGCTCGCTGCCGAGATTGACCAGCAGCACGCCGATCTCGCCGCGGTAATCGCTGTCGATCGTGCCCGGTGCATTGAGCACCGTGATGCCGTGCTGCAAGGCAAGGCCGGAGCGCGGCCTGACCTGCGCCTCAAACCCCTCAGGCATCTGCACTTCGATGCCAGTCGGCACGAGAAGCCGCGCCCCCGGCTCTATGACGATCTTGGCGTCGGGGGCAATCGCGGCGAAAAGATCGGCGCCCGCGGCTCCGGCGCTTTGATAGGCCGGCAGCGGCAGGCCCTCGCCATGCGGCAATCGACGAATCGCGACAGCGGGCACGGCCTCATGCATCGCCGCGGCCCTCGAGCAGTTTGCTCAGGTAGGCGATGAGCTTCAGCGCCACGTGTTCCTTGCGCAGGCGCGGCCATGTTTGCGTGCCGCCGCGGGTGACGATCGTGACCTGATTTTCCTCTTCGCCCATCACGCCCGCGGCTTTGTCGCCGACGTCGTTGGCGACGATCACGTCACAATTCTTGCGCGCCAGTTTGGCCTGCGCATTGTCGAGCAGATTCTCCGTTTCGGCGGCGAAGCCCACGACAAGGCGCGGCCGCGCCTCTTGCCTCTGCGCGAGAAGCGCGAGAATGTCGGGGTTCTCGACCAGCGGCAGAGCCGTCGGCGCTCCGCCCTTTTTGAGCTTCTGCGCCGCAATTTCGCCGACGCGCCAATCCGAGACCGCCGCCGCGGCGATGAATATGTCGGCGGGCAAGGCGGCCTCGACCGCGGCCAGCATTTCGGCCGCGGTCGAAACATGCCGCGTCGCCACGCCCGGCGGATCTTGCAGCTCTACCGGCCCGCTGACCAGCACGACTTCGGCGCCGGCGCGCGCCGCGGCCGCGGCGATCGCATGGCCCTGTTTGCCGGACGAGCGATTGCCGAGATAGCGTACCGGGTCGATCGGTTCATGCGTCGGACCGGAGGTCACGACGACGCGTCGTCCTGCGAGCCCCAACACGCCGCCGGGCAAGGGGATCGTCGTGTCACCTCGCAGCGCAGCGTCGATCGCCGCAAGAATGGCCGCCGGTTCGCTCATTCGCCCCGGCCCGTATTCGCCGCAGGCCATGTCGCCCTCCTCGGGCCCCACGAAGATCACGCCGTCGCCGCGCAGCAGAGCGACATTGCGCCGTGTTGCCGGGTGAAGCCACATGCGCAGGTTCATCGCCGGCGCGACGAGGATTTTCTTGTCGGTTGCAAGCAGAAGCGTCGAGGCGAGATCGTCGGCATGGCCCTGCGCCATTTTCGCCAGGAGATCGGCCGTCGCCGGCGCGACCACGACGAGGTCGGCCTCGCGCGAGATCTGGATATGGCCGATCTCGGTCTCGTCGGTGAGCGAGAAAAGGTCGTCGAAGACGGGGCTTCCGGCAAGGCTCGCAACCGACAGGGGCGTGACGAATTGTTTGCCGGCCGCGGTCAGCACGGCCCTGACGCGCGCGCCTTGCTCGCGCAGGCGACGGATAAGTTCGAGCGTCTTATAGGCGGCGACGCCGCCGCCGATGACGAGGAGAATGCGCTTAGCTTGCACGCTTCGCTCTCCAATGATCGCAGCGTGACTGTAAATTAGGGACA
>JASHVQ010000128.1 GCA_030044485.1 Methylovirgula sp.
CTGCTGTTTTGGTTCCGCGTGCCGCTCGGCGTGATCGCAGCCGCGGTGCGCGGCCGCAAATAGCGGCCATCGCGGTGTTCATGGACAACCGCACTCTTGCTGTCTCGCCTTCCGCCGATCGCGGCTTGGGCCGCGCCGGAGCGTTGGCCGGCAGCAGCGTGCTTCTCGTCCATCCCGCCTGGCATTCCTGCGGCAGCTACAAGGTCTTTCTCGCGCAGGCCCGAGCCTACCGCGCCCTGGGGGCGCGGCTCATTGCGCTGGCGATTGCCGATTCGCCGCTCCAAACTCAAGCATCCTACTTCGCCGCCACCGGCGATCTCGAGGCCGACACGCGCTGTTTCGCAGGTCTGGCGCCGCGCCGGGTCCTTTCGTCGGCCCTGCTGCGCGCCGGCATGGACTGGCTGCACGGCAATTACGCGACCATGCTCGTCGAACTCGCCAGGCGCGTGTCGCTGCCTGCCGAGGTTCTCGACGAACCGAGGATCGATCTCATCCATTGCAACCATTTCTTTTGTATGCCCGCGGCGCTGAGCGCCCGCGGCGGGCGTGCCTGCCGCATCGTGCTCGACACGCACGATTTGCAGGCGGCGCAATTTAAATTCCGGCAGGCCGCCTTTCCGACGGTTCCGCCGCGCGCCTCTTACGAGACCATGCTTGGCATCGAGCTCGCCGCCATGCGCGGCGCCGATCTGCTTGTGCATCTCAACGCCGAAGAAGCCGCGATCTTCGAGCGGCTCCTGCCCGAGAAGAAACATGCCTTGGTCTTCCCCTCGGTCGAGCCGGTAAAGGCGGGGCGCGGCGGCGCCGACATCATCATCGTGGCGAGCGCCAACTATCCGAATTTTCGCGGGCTTTCCTGGTTTCTCGAAGAGGTGGCGCCGCGCCTCGGCGGCGTGCCGGTCAAGATCATCGGCAATATCGACCGGGAATTTCGCCGCCGCGCGCCGCGCCTCTTTCGCGAATATGCCGCGATTTTCCAAGGCTATGCCGAGGATTTGAACGAAGCCTACGGGCGCTCGGCCGCCGTCCTGCTGCCGGCGACGGAAGGATACGGTATATCGATCAAGACGATCGAGGCGCTCTCCAGCGGCGCGCCGCTGATCGCCACGCGGCTTGCTTTTCGCGGCATGGGCATAGATCCTGCGAGCCTCTCGAACGTGACCTTGGCCTCCGATGCCGCGGCCTTCGCCGCCGCAATCCGCGCCGTCGCGGAAGGAAGCCGGACGCCGAGCGAGGACCGTATGACGAGCGACACGCGCCGCCTCTACGAGAGGCTCTTCTGCCCCGCGGCCTACCGCGAAGCGCTAGCGGCGCGCGCTCTGCCGCTGCTCGAAACGCCGGCGCGCGAGGCCGATGATGCAAGCTGAATTTGCCGCAAGGCTGCGCGCCTCGCTCGTCGACGTCGTCGATCGCGCCGTTCCCAAGCGCCTTTTGCGGCTGCTGGCGCATCCCAGGCTGCACGACTTTATCGGCCTCGAGCGGATCGAGGCGCTCGGCGCCTGGATCGACAATACGTTCATGCTCGGCCGCCGGCAGAAGCGCTGCCGCGAGCAGCCGGTCGATTTAAGCACCCGCGAATATTTGAAGACGCATTTCTGCTCCAATCCGTTCCGGCAGCTCGAGACGACGCCCACCGGACTTGCCTATCTCTGCTGCCCGATCTGGCTTCCGACGCCGGTCGGCACGCTCGATACGCCGCCCGAACAACTCTGGAATAGCGCGGCGGCCGAACGCATCCGCGAGTCGATCCTCGACGGCTCGTTCCGCTATTGCAATCACCTGCATTGCACGGCGATCGCCAGCCGTACGCTGCCGGCGCTCGATGCGCCGGAATCGCAGCAGGTCATCAAGCAATACAGAAGCAATCCGGCGCGGCTGCCCGAACATCTCGTCCTTTCGCACGACAAGTCCTGCAACCTCTCTTGCCCGTCCTGCCGCAGCAGTCTCTATCTCGCCAATTCGCGCAAGCAGGAGCGGCTCGACGATCTCACCGAGCAGCGGCTGCTGCCGCTGATGCGCGAAGCAAAGTCGGTCATGATCACCGGCTCCGGCGACGCTTTCGGCAGCAAGCATTTCCGCAACCTCATCAAGCGGCTGAACGGCGGCGACTTCCCCAATCTGCGCATGGAGCTCATCAGCAACGGCCAATTGCTCGATCGCCGCGCCTGGAACGAGCTGAATTTGAAGGGACGCGTGCGCTATGTGCAGATTTCGATCGACGCGACCGAGGCCGAGACCTACGCAATCGTGCGGCGGGGCGGCGACTTCGGGCGGCTGCTCAGAAATCTCGCCTTCCTGCGCGAAATGCGCACTTCGGGCGAGATCGAGGCGCTCGAATTCTCCATGGTCGTGCAGAAGCTGAATTTCAGGCAGATGCCGGCCTTCGTGAAGCTCGGCGAGGAATTCAGAGCCGACGCCATCATCTTCAACATGATCCGCCAGCGCGATATTTTCAGCCGCGAGGAACATGTCGAGGCCTTCATCGGAAGTCCCGAGCATCCCGAATATGCGGAGTTTCTTGAAATCCTGAAGGCGCCGGAACTTGCCCAGCCGAACGTGCAGGTCGGCAACGTGCTGGAATATGTGAAACGCGCCGCGGCGGGCGCCGCAGTCCGAGCCGGCGGCTCCGCTGCGATCAGGGTTTGACCTCGAGGGGCGAGTGCAGCGGCGCTCCGCTACGCATGCGCTCCGCGGCGCGGCGCGCATGATCGTGCCAGATCGTGTCGAAGACGCGCCGCCGCGGCAGGCCGATGATGCCCGGCCAATGGCAGAAATAGATGCGTTTGCCCTTGACGTCGCGCGGCCCGTCCGCAGCGAACGTGACGTTCTCGGCCTTGTAGAAGCTTTCGCCCGAGGCGCCCGGCACGCATTCCGGCAAGGGCAGGACTCGCAGCCCGCGCCGATGCACGACAAAGTTCGTCAGCGGCTGCGCAAACAGGCCGCCGCGGGCGCGGACGCGATGAAAGATCCTCTCGTCCTTGGAGATCACCTCGTAGAAATCCTGCAGCGAAAGAATTTTGCCCGAAGTGACGAAAAAGCCGTCGTTGAAGGAAAAGGCGTCGCGCAGAAAATCGTAGTCTTTGTATTTCGAATTATAGATGTAATCCATAACGTAGCAGGCAACCAGAAAGTCCGTCCTGCCGGCGCTGACGTGGCCGAGAAGATCTCGGAAATCGCGCAGCATGATCGTGTCGACGTCGAGGTAGATCACTTCGTCGAGCGGCAAGGTGAGCGCGAGCAGCTTGCGCAGACGGCGGCGATGCCCGGGATTGAACGGATAAAGGCGCCGCGCCAGCGCATCGAGTTCGGCGCTGTCGAGTGCGACCACTTCGGCGCCGTAGATCTCGGCCGCGCGGCGGGTGCGCGCCATGTTGTCGTCATAGGGAATGATATAGAGCGGAATGGTGGCGTTCGTCGTGACGTAGCTTTCCAGAAAGGGCAGCAGCCAGTCGACGACGCGATCGTTGGCGATGATCGCTATTCCGTATTTTCTCGGCACTGGCGAAGTTTCCGGCAGGAAGTTCACGATTGAATTCCCATTCGCCTCGCTGCCTTCGTGAACCGCAAAATTCGTCGGCCGGACGGGATGCCAGGATCACGCCGAACAAATGCCTGATGATGCGGGAACGGAAGCACGGGGGACCGCTAAACCCTCGACGAATTAGCATAATTCCCAGGCCCGCCGCGCAACAATTTAGCTTGTAACGGGGAGTATGGTTCGGATCAAGGTAAAAAAACCTGGGAGCTTTTGCCCCTTAGCCGGCAATGCGCAATCCGGATTTGGCCGTGTCGCGGCGCCGCAAGTCGGCCTCGCGGCGCAGAATGTAGTCGCGCGTTAGCGGTACGGAATCGGCGCGCTTGGCGAGCTGAATCTGAAATACGGCCTGCCCCATGAATCTGAAGCCGCATTCTGCGGTTGCAAGATAATATTCCCACATGCGGCAGAAACGCTCGTCGTAGAGCGCGGCGGCCTCGGCGCGATGCGCGAGGAAACGTTCGCGCCAAAGTCTCAACGTCTCGGCATAATGCAGCCGCAAGACTTCGACGTCGGTGACGAAGAGCCCGGCCCTTTCGATCGACGGCATTATGTCGGAGAGCGAAGGGATATAGCCGCCGGGAAAGATGTATTTCGCGACCCACGGATCGGTCGGCTGCGACGGATATTCCGCGCCGATCGTATGCAGCAGGGCGATGCCGTCGCGGTCGAGCAATTTGGCGAGCTTGCGGAAAAAGACGTCGTAATAGGGCAGCCCGACGTGTTCGAACATTCCGACCGAGACGATCCGGTCGAATCTGTCGTCGATCTCGCGATAGTCCTGAAGGCGGAAATCGACGAGGCCGGCCTGCGCGCTCTCGGCGGCGCGCTGCTGGGCGGAGGCGAGCTGTTCGCGCGACAGCGTTATGCCGGTCACCCGCGCCCCGCAGAAGCGGGCGAGATAAAGCGCCATGCCGCCCCAGCCGCAGCCGATGTCGAGCACGCGGTTGCCGGGCTCGATAAGCAGCTTGGCGGCGATATGCCGCTTCTTGGCGAGCTGCGCTTCGTCGAGGCCGGCGGAAGAATTTTCGAAATAGGCGCAGGAATATTGC
>JASHVQ010000129.1 GCA_030044485.1 Methylovirgula sp.
GGCTTGCGCGACGGCGAGAAGCCGATCGGCTGCTATCTCTTTTCCGGCCCGACCGGCGTCGGCAAGACGGAGGTCGCCCGGCAGCTCGCTGTCGCGCTCGGCGTCGAACTCATCCGCTTCGACATGTCGGAATATATGGAGCGCCACACCGTCTCGCGGCTGATCGGCGCGCCGCCCGGCTACGTCGGCTTCGACCAGGGCGGCCTTTTGACCGACGCCATCGACCAGCATCCGCATAGCGTGTTGCTGCTCGACGAAATCGAGAAGGCGCATCCCGATCTCTACAACATCCTGTTGCAGGTGATGGACCACGGCAAGCTCACCGACCACAACGGCAAGCAGATCGATTTTCGCAACGTGATTCTGATCATGACCACCAATGCCGGCGCCTCCGACATGGCGCGCTCCGCCTATGGTTTCACGCGCACGCGCCGCGAAGGCGACGACATCGAGGCGATCAACCGCATGTTTGCGCCGGAATTCCGCAACAGGCTCGACGCGGTCGTGGGCTTCGCGCATCTGCCGCCGGAAGTCATTGCCAAAGTGGTCGACAAGTTCATCATGCAACTCGACGCCCAACTCGCCGAGCGCAACGTCTCGATCGAACTTACCGACGAGGCGCGCAATTGGCTGGTCGAGCACGGCTATGACGAACAGATGGGAGCGCGGCCCATGGCGCGCGTCATCCAGCAGACGATCAAGACGCCGCTTGCCGACGAGGTTCTGTTCGGGCGGCTCAAGAACGGCGGCACCGTGCGGGTCGTCGTCACGACCGAGGAGGACGGAAGCAAGAAACTCGGCTTCGTCTATCCCGAAGGGCCGGTTCTGCCGCGTCTCGAACGCGACATCGTCGAGGCCGGCAAGAAGCGCGTGCGCGCCGAACCGGAAGTCCGCCGCGCCCGGGCGCGGCGGCTGCAGGACGACAGCGGCGAGGACGACGAGCCGGGCGATGAGGATGTCGGCCCGGACCTGCCGGAAGGCGACGCCCAGGCCGAACCGGAAGAAGGGCAGGCGGCGACCGACGCGGCCGAAAAGCCGGCGGGCATCGTGCCCAACGTCCCGCTGCAGAGCTAAGGCGCGATTCCGATCGCACAATTTCGGGCTTCGCGGATTCGGCGGAGCCCGAAAGGCGTTCTGACTTAGGACTTGGCCAGCGCCGCGGCGATCTTGGCGCGATTGGCTTCGAGCACCTCGGGCTTTTCCATGAAACTTGCCGGGGGGCGCAACTCGATCCCCTCCCAGCGCGGCAGGACGTGGAAGTGCAGGTGGAAGATCACTTGTCCGCCCGCCTGTTCGTTGAACTGCTGGATCGTGATGCCCTCCGCGCCGAACGCGTCCTTGACCGCGCGCGCGACCTTCTGCACGCGCTGAATGAGCTCGCCCAATGCGTCGGGATCGGCGTCGAGAAGCGTACGCGCCGGGAATTTCGGGATGACGAGCACGTGCCCGTCGATGCGCGGCATGATGTCCATGAAGGCCAGCGCCACGTCGTCTTCATAGACCCTATAGGAGGGAATTTCGCCGCGCAGGATTTTCGCGAAGACGTTGTTGGTGTCGTAGGCGGGCGGCATGCTCGCTCCTCGTGCGGGGGGCGCGTGGAGTGGAGGACCCATTGGAGCATGACCGGCGCAAAAAGTCGCGCCTTTCGCTAAGGCGAAGGCCAAGTATTTAAGGCCGAATATTTCGCGCACACACGCATTGTGCGGGGCCAATGAGCAAGCTTCGCGCGCCGCGCGTGGCGATGCGCGAAAACTCCCGCAAGGTTCACGTTTCCTTCTTGAACGGCGCCAGTTCCGCGTAGCCGCCGATGGCTTCCTCGACCGCAATCCGCTCGCGCGCCAGAAAGGCGTCGATCGCCGCGGCAAAGCGCGGATCGGCGATCGCATGCGCCGAATAGGTCGCAACCGGCGCATAGCCGCGCGCCAATTTATGCTCGCCCTGCGCGCCGGCTTCGACCCGCGAAAGCCCATGCGCGATCGCATAGTCGATCGCCTGGTAGTAGCAGACCTCGAAATGCAGGAAGGGATGCTCCTCAATGGCGCCCCAATAGCGGCCGTAGAGCGCGTCCTTGCCGATGAAGTTCAAGGCGCCGGCGATCATCCGGCCGCGGCGCTTGGCGACGACAAGCAAGATATGTTCGGCCATCGACGCGCCGATCTCGGAGAAGAAGGCGCGCGTCAGATAGGGCCGTCCCCATTTGCGCGAGCCCGTATCCATGTAGAACGCGAAGAATGCGTCCCAATGCGCCTCGTTGATCGAAGCGCCGCTCAAACGCTCGATCTCGATTCCGCCCGCCAAGGCCTCCTTGCGCTCGCGGCGGATCATCTTGCGCTTGCGCGCCGCAAGGTCCGAAAGAAACGCTTCGAAGTCGGCGTAGCCGGGATTGACGAAATGGAACTGCTGGCCGGTGCGCCGCAGGAATCCGGCGCGATGCAAGTCTTCGCATTCTTCCCGCGTCGGAAAGGTGACGTGGATCGACGAGGCGCCGATTGCTTCGCGCCAGTTTCGCAAGCCGGCGATCAGCGCATCGCGACCCGCCATGCCGTCATTGGCGCTCAGCAGGCGCCGGCCGGTCACCGGCGTAAAGGGCACCGCGACCTGGATCTTGGGATAATAGTCGAGCCCGGCGCGCTCATAGGCCTCCGCCCAGCCGTGGTCGAAAACATATTCGCCGAGCGAATGGGCCTTCACATAGGCGGGCGCCGCGGCCACCAGATGCCGCGCCTCTTCGACGAGAAGATGCGCCGGGAGCCAGCCGGTCTTGGGACCGACCGAGCCGGAGCGCTCCAAGGCCCGCAGAAAGGCGTGGGTGATGAACGGATTGAAGCGCTCGCCCGCGACATTGGGCGCGGCGCCGGGCGGGTTGGCGCAGGCATCCCAGCTTGCGGCCTCGACCTCTTCGATCGCAGCGACGGTTCGGATCTTCAATCTTGCGCTCATGCGGGCGGGAAAAGCCGGGTAACGCCATTCTAATCCTCTCGGCCTAAGCAACAACGCTGCCTTTGGGCCCGGAAAGGCTAGAATTTCGGGTCCGCGGCCGCGTCCCATTCTGGTCATCATTTCTCGCCATTGAGGCGCAGCCCATGGAATGCCGCGGTCTCTCGGAAGGCAAAGGCGCGGGCGGAGCAGCGGCGCTGTTCCGGCTGCTTGTCGGCTTTCGCGGCATGGTCCCTTGGCCGCTCTCGCCTTTGCGCCGCATTGCCGGGCTGGGGCTTGCATGTCTGCTGTCCGGCTGCGCGGCCAATGCCCTGACGAGCGACGTTCCGTTTTTCGGCGGCCAGCCGGGCGTTGCGCACGAGCATCTCGTCTTCGTCGTCTCGACCCGCATGGACGAGAATTCGGGTGCGAACGAGATGCGGCCGGACGGCCCGACCTATTCGTTGCAGATCCTGAGCGCGCCGCCCAATCATCGGCCTGGCCAGATCGAAAGGCCCATGTTTGGCGCCGCCGATCCGTCAAAGCATTTCGTGGAAGTGTCGCGCCGCGATCTCGACGAAGAATCCTTCCGCAACGAACTCGCCACCAACATTTCGGGACGGATCGGCTCGAACCGCGACGTGCTCGTCTATGTGCATGGGTTCAACACCAGCTACGACGACGCGCGTTTCCGACTCGCGCAGATCGTCGAAGACGGACGCTTCGGCGGCGTGCCGGTACTCTTCACTTGGCCGTCGAGCAACGGCCTTTTGAGCTATGAGGCGGCGCGCGAAAGCGCCACCGCCTCGCGCGATGCGCTCGCCAACCTGCTGCAAGACCTGAGCGAAGTGCCGGACATCGGCAAAATCCACATCCTCGCCCATTCCATGGGCACCTGGCTGACCATGGAGGCCTTGCGCCAGCGGGCGATCGCCGGCAGCCCCGATCTCGACGGCAAGCTCGGCATCGTGATGCTGGCCGCGCCCGACATCGACCTTTCCGTTTTCCGCGAGCAATTGGCCAAGCTCGACGCCTCGCATGTGACGATTCTGATTTCGGCGAGCGACAGGGCCTTGTCTTTGTCGCAGACCCTGGCCGGAGACCGGCCGCGCGTCGGCGCGCTCGATCCACGCCGCGCGGCGGACCGTGCCGTGCTCGCCAGGCTCGGCGTCAAGGTCTACGATCTTTCGGGCAAGTCCACGGGACTCATCGGCCACGACACTTATGCGGATGCCCCGGACGTGGTGCGCTCGATCGGCGCGCAGATCGGGCGGCCGCGCGTCCAGGACGAGGACGTGCAGGCCGTGCTCGGCGAAAGGCCGGTCAGCACCGATGTGACGAGCGAACCTCTGCCTCCGGCGACGGAGGGGTCGGGGCCGGTGCAAGCCCCGACGAACGAGACGCCCAACAGCACGACCCCGCAAACGCCGGCGCCCGCGCCGGACGTCCCCACTCTTCACTAGAGCCCGCTTTGAAGGGCAGGCGAAACGCTCAGGAATGGGAATGCTCGGTGGCGGCGATTGTCCGCTGCCGCTCGGCCCGCCAGACCCCGCCGCACTCGGCCGTGGGAGAGGACCACGGCCCGTGCCCATAGCGGCCCTTGATGAAGCCGCCGACATTGGCGATCTGCCCGTTTTCGCGGAAGCTCAAGGAAACCGTGCCGTCATCCTCGATCAGTCCGGAGGCGGTAGCCTGCGGGTCGCTGATGGCCGTGATATGGCCATTGGTGACCGTGACCGAGCCCTGAAACGCCTGCATGCACGCCCCGTCCTGTGTCGTGATTTCGACCGAATAGACGCCGTCATAATGCGTCATATCGACCGGCTTTGATTGCACGGCTTCGGTCGGGCTCGAGAGAGCGATGCAAATGGCGAGCGATGCGCCGAGGCCAAAAGCGAATACCGGCTTCATGACTTTTCCAGAGTCCAGCGGTTCGGGGGCGAGCCGAACGCATCGCGGCATTCTGTGGCAAAATCAAGAAATGCGGCGGCTTCGCGTCGGAAATAGAGGGCGTGTGCCCTCTAGTCCTCAGGACATGGGCCGCACCAGCCCGGCAGGAAATTCGCATCCAGGCTTTTTGCGAGTTCGAGGGCTTTTTCCAGGGCTTGCGAAAAATCGTCCTCGACCAATTTGCGCTTGATCCGGCGGCGCATGAAATCCGCCCAGAGAAATTCGGCGAAAGGCGTCGTGTCCTTGGCATAGCCGCCGGCGCGGCGCAGCTCGCCGGCCAGCGACCGGAACGGGTCGTCGATGAGATCGGTCAGCGATTTGGGAATGTCTTCAAAGCCCCGCCGCCGCCCGTCCTGGTCATAGGGATGCATGAGAGCGCGATTGTCGAGAAAGATCCAAAAGGCTTCCTTCTCGAGGCTCTCGAGGTCGGCCACGACGCTGATCAGGACGTCCTTCACGCCCGACTGAATCAGCGCCAGGCCCAGATGGTGGTGATCGATGACGTAATGCCGTCCCTTGGGGCCCTGGACCACGGGGATCATGTGCTTGCCGAGGAATTCCGCGCCTTTCTTGTCCGTGGTTTGCTGCCAGCGCTTGCGCTTCTCGTGAACCTCGCGCATCCCGACCGTGATCTGGGTCGGGCGCAGGTCGAGCAGCGGCACCGGTTTGACGAAGGGTTCGCGCGGCGAATTCATGTCTCGGCCCCCGGGGCGGAAGCCGGCAATCTACAGGCAGAGATCGACCGCCGCAAATCGACCTTGCCATATGATTACTCGGCGACGCCGCCGGAATTGGCGTTGAGTTCGCGCAACAGCCGCGCGTCAACCTCGCCGCGCGGCGGCAGCTTATGGTCGCGCTCGAACTGCACGATCGCCTGGCGCGTCGTATTGCCGAGGAACCCATCGGGCTTGAGGACGAAACCGAGCTTGACGAGCGCCCGCTGCGCGGCGAGCACCTCCCGGTCGGGCTGCGGCGCCCTCTGCGTTTTATCCGACGCCAGCAATTGCGAAATCGCATCTTGGCTTGCGGCGCTGGGCGTGGCGCCGGCGGGCGCCGTCTGCAGCAATTGGGCGATCGGGTCGCGGGCCGATGCGTTCGAGGCAACAAAAGCCGGCTGAGGCGCGGCGCCCATTTGCCGGGCGAGCTGCGTTTGCGTCGAGGCAAGCGGCGGGTTTCGGTAGAAGAGCGGTGCCGGATGGCGGCCCCGCTGCAGCAGCAAAGCATTGACGCAGATTGCTATGACGAGCCCGACGAGCAAGGCGGCGGCGATCCGGTTCGGATAGGCGGCAATGCGCTGCACGAACCGCGAAAGCCGCGCCAAGATCGAAGGGCGAACGCTCCGCCGGCGCGGCCTTGCGCTCCTTCTCGGTTCGGGAAGGACGAAATCATGATCGGCTCGGGCCAGAACTTCACGCAATTTTCTTCACCATCATTTCGGAACTGAATTGGCGCGGATCTTCGAAAGCCGAACGGCGCGCCGCGGTCTCGATCTTCGCCGCGCGGTTCTTGAGCGCATCGGGACGGCGGCAGTCGAGCGGCAGGCGGACGCTGACGCAGGTCCCCTTGCCGATTTCGCTTTCAACGGAGATCGAGCCGCCATGCAGGCCGACGAGGCCGCGCACGACGGAAAGGCCGAGGCCGGTTCCCTCATAAGGTCGGTCGTAGGAGGCACCGGCCTGGAAAAACGGATTGCCGAGGTTGGCAAGATCCTGCGGCGCGATCCCAATGCCGGTGTCGGCGACCGAGATCACCACATGCGTGCCTTCGGGCCGAAGCTTGATCGTGACGCGGCCGCCGCGCGGCGTGAATTTCACCGCGTTCGACAGAAGATTGATGAGAATCTGCTTGCAGGCGCGCTTGTCGCCGACGACATCCTCGAGCTTCTCGGGGTAGGCGCGCACCAGTTCGACGCCGCCTTCGCGGGCCTTGAGCTTGACCATGTCGCAGCAGAGGTCGATGAGCGGCGCGACGGCGAAGGGTTCGGGGCGGATGTCGAAGGCGCCCGACTGGATCTTCGACATGTCGAGGATCGAGTTGACGACCGAGAGGAGATGCTGCCCGGACTGCTGGATGATGGTGGCGTATTCGCGCCGCTTCTCGGGGTCCTGCGGCACGAGCTGCACATTGGCGAGCATTTCGGCAAAGCCGATGATGGCGTTGAGCGGGGTGCGCAGCTCGTGGCTGACGTTGGCGAGAAATTGGTCTTTCCACAGGTCGACTTCGGCAGCGGCGGCGCGCGCCGTCTCGAAATCCTCTTCGCGCCGCCGCTGCTCGCTGATGTCGTGTAGGATCGAGACGACGCGGTTGCCGTCGGCCTCGCCGCCGCCCGTCTTGAAACGCCGCGAGCGCATCTCGACCCAGCGGAATCCGGGATCGGCCTGCGCTCCGGCTCCGCCGGTCGGGGCGGCGCGCAGCCGCAAGGTCGTGCGGACCGTGGCGGCGGAGGCGGCGGCGTCGGCGACCGCTTTCAAGAGGGTCGGCCGGTCGGCGACGTGGACGCGATCGAAGAGGCCGCGGCCGAGCAATTCGCGGGCCGGTATGCCGAACAATTCCATGCAATTCGGGCTGACGAATTCGACGATGCCGCTGCGGTCGTGATGCACGACGAGGTCACCGACCGTGTCATAGACGGCGCGATAATGTTCGGCCTTGAGATGCGCGGAATGGTCGCGCCGCTTCTGAAACTCGACGATCCCGTAGGCGACGAGCGTCGCGTAGAAGATCGCCGGCAAAATCAGCAGGGCTGTGTGGCCGGCTCCGAAGCCGGTCCGGATCCAACCCATCTGGTCGGCCAGCGCGAGAACGGCGGCGGCGAGCGCCGAGAACGCCCCGGCCGCGAACACCAGCCGGAAATCCTGCGAAAGCACGCCCTCGAAAGGGGCGAGCACGAGCCAGACGAGCGCCGCTTCCCAAGGGCCGCCGCCCGCGGCGATCGTCGCCGCGGCGCCGATGAAGCTGATGACGCAGATCGTCTGCGCCATGAGCAGATCGCCGCTGCGCGACAAAAGCACGACGGCGCCGATCGGCAGCACGCACCAGACAAAGACAAGCGCATGCCAGACGGCGGGCGCGCCGTAGATCGCAAGGAACAGCGGCGCCAGGCACATCACCGAGACCGAGCTTGCCAGGCGGCGCAGAATGAAGGCTTCGTGGCGGTGCCGTTCGGCCTGGCTGTTCAGGACGTTCGGATGAACCAGCGAGGCAATCTGCCGTTCAAGGGCCAACGCGAAACTCAAACGCCGAACTCCCAACGCTTGCGGCGAAGGCGGCCGTGATCCGCGGCGCCGTTCCGGCGGATCGGAGTGTCGCGGGTTTGGACGCGGCGGATCGGTGGCCTCTTCCGCGCAAGATTCGCAGGCCCGCCTTAAGTGAACCCTAAGCGCCGGGATCAAAACGGCTTCGAAGCTCGGAGGCGGCGCGTGCAGGCGGCCGCGCGGGCCGAAACTTCCGCCTATGGTTTAGAACCGGTTGCGAACACGGGTACCCGTCGGGGAGCGGGCATGGTCAGCAAAACGTAAAGACGGAGGTTCGAATTGTCGGGCCGATAATGGGGCGAATTTTATGCGCCTCTGCCAAGCTGCGCGCGGCCGATCGGGCCGAAACGAGGCACCATGCTCTTTCTGATCCGTTGTGTCTTTTGGCTGTCCCTGGTCTTCTCGACCATTTTCTCGCCGGAGTTCCGCGCCGCCGGCGCGCAGCAACATGGGCTGGCGCAAGCCGTCGACGAAACGCGGCCGGGCCTCGACGCCCTGGCGCAGAGTTGGCTCGGCAGCGTCGCCTCTTTCGTAAGGCGCCAGGCGGTCGAACAATGCCTCGAGGACGGTTGCATCAAGCCGGCGGACGTCCGCAGCCTGCTGGTCGGCTGGACGCAGCAACCTTCGCAGCTTAGGGCGCCCGCGCCGCTCCCGCAAACGGCCGACGTGCCGCTACCTCCGCGCCGCCCGCATTTTCCGGGGCGGGGACAGGCCCTGGAGAAATCGATGCGCGCGGAATATGTTGATGGGCATATGCGGCGAGGCTGAACTTCGCCCGAGCCTTGAGCCCGTCATGAACCCCATCGCGAATATTGACGAGATCGTCGAGAATTTCGGCTATTTGGACGAGTGGGACGACCGCTACCGCTATCTGATCGAGCTGGGCCGCGGGCTCGCGCCGCTCGATCAATCGGCCTATTGCGAGGCCAATAAAGTCGTGGGCTGCGCGAGCCAGGTCTGGCTCGATACGCGCGTCGAGCCGCGCGAGCATGGCGAACCGGTTCTGACCTTCCGCGCCGACAGCGACGCCCATATCGTGCGCGGCCTCCTGGCGCTGATCCTGGCACTTTACTCGGGCCATACGCCGGCGCAGATCCTTTCGACCGATGCGCAGACGCTCTTCCAGGATCTGGGCCTGACCGCGCATTTGACGCGGCAACGTACCAATGGCGTGCGCGCCATGGTCGAGCGCATACAGAGCGAAGCGCGCCGCGCCGCCGCCGAAGCCAGGGTTGCCTGAGGAGTTTTGCGCTGAGGATCGAGGGCGTTCAGCGCTTGCGGCGCCGCTGCTGGCCCAAACCCATCTGCTTGGCGAGATTGGAGCGCGCCTTGGCGTAATTCGGCGCCACCATCGGATAATCGGGGGGCAAGCCCCATTTCTCCCGATATTCGTCCGGCGACATGTTGTATTGCGTGCGAAGATGTCGCTTTAAGGATTTGAATTTCCTGCCGTCTTCAAGGCAGATGATGTAGTCGTTGGTGATCGATTTCTTGGCGGGCACGGCGGGTTTGGGGGCTTCGGCCGCGGCCACGGATTGGCCCGAGGTCACCCGCATCAGAGCCGAATGAACCTCATTGATGAGCGAGGGCAGATCGCTCGCCGGGACTGAATTGTTGCTCACATAGGCCGAGACGATGTCGGCGGCCAATTCGATGAAGTTATTGGTGTCGGCCATGGCTGTGTCCGCGGTGCGCATCGGACCCAAGTGCTTTGAAGAAATGCTTGCGCGGCGAACTTACGAAGCTTTCCTTGCAAAGCTTTCAGCTCATCGTCCGATTCGACGTAGAGGACAGTATCAATAAGAGAAAAACTATTCGCGCGCAAGTACAGGCCAGTGAAATTAAAAATCAAAAGGAATTCATGTCCAATCTTGGCCCGCAACTAAGACGCTTAGACTGAGCGCCGCTCCGGGATCGAATTCGGCGCAAAACCGGGCTTGGCATCGAGGCGCGCAAAACCGGCTTGGCTTTCCGAGACTTGGTTCTCGAAGCGCGGCCTAGCCCTCGAAGAAGGCCTTCAATTCCGCCATGGACTGGAAGCGCAGGATGCCCTCCTCCGATTGCGCCTCGATCGAGCCGTCGGCGTACATGATATAGGCTGTGCCTTCCGCCTCGTAGCGGCCGATGATCTCGGACTGCGGCTCGCCATGCTCCGGCAATGCGTTTGGGGCGAGCGGCGGCGGCGCTTCTTCGGTCGCGCCGGCCTGCGGAGAGAGTTCGGCATCGAACTTCGCCAGCGCTTCGTCGAGCCAATCGGCGGGCTCCGGCGCCGGCCGCTCGGGCTCGGGGCTTTTCGGCGAGCGGAAGGGCGCGGGACGTTCGGCGCCCTGATCGGGTTTGGGCGTGTCGATATTGACGCCGACCCGGCGCCAAAGATCGCTGATCGACGGTTCGCTGCGCTTTTCGGCGCTGGCCTGGGCCACAGCTTTGACAAAAGCCGAGGAGGCACGCGAGGCGGGCGGGTTGGCCGGCCTTGGTCGGGGCGCGGCGCTTGAGGCCACGGCCGGTTGCGGGGCAGGGGCCGCGGGTCGGGGCTCGGGGCGTTTGGCGGGCTCGGGCTTGCGCGCCGGCATCTCGAAGGCGTCGTCCTTCGCAAACGTCTCTTGGATCGGGGCGGCGGCGGGCGCGACCGGCAGTTCGGGGACCTCGACCGGCTGGCGCGTCGGCTGGAATCCCGCAGGGAGCACCTCGCCCTTGGCCAGGGCGCCGCGCAGCCCTTCAAGCGCACCGAGAATGAAGGAAAGCCCGATCGTGACGATGCCGCCGGTGAGAGCCGTTGCGCCGGCGATGACGCTCGCCCAGCCGCGCTCGACTTCGATGATGCCCGCGCCGGAATAGATCGCATAACCGCCCGCGAGAATGAGCAAGATTCCCAAGACCAAAAGCACGTTTTTCATGTCCGTCTTCCTCTAAGCGGGCGGTTGCCGCTTGCTGGACTGCCTCTATGTTAGCTCTGCACCGGTTGTGATATGGCTAACATGCAAACCGACCCTGAATTTCGACCCTCGGGAACCTGCCGTGCCCTGCGCCTGGCCTGGCCCGAGCTTGCCAGCCGGTCCCGATTTCCTAAGTTTGAGGGCGTATGGGCGAGCCGCGCCCGCCCGCTTGATGTAGCCCCGCTTGATGTAGCCCCGCTTGATGTATCCAAGGAGTTGACATGGCCCTTACGCTTCCGCCTCTCCCCTATGCCTATGACGCGCTCCAGCCGCATATGTCGCGCGAGACGCTCGAATATCATCACGACAAGCATCATAAGGCCTATGTCGATACGGCCAACAATCTCCTCAAAGACAGCCCCTTGGCGGACAAGCCGCTGGAGGAGATCGTCAAGGCCGCCTACGGCAAAAACGCGCCTCTCTTCAACAACGCCGCCCAGGCTTGGAACCACACGCATTTCTGGAACTGGCTCAAGCCCAACGGCGGCGGCAAGATTCCCGGCGTCCTCGAAAAAGCTCTGACCGATGCCTTCGGTTCGATCGAGGAAGCCAAGAAACAATTCGTTCAGGCGGGCGTCACGCAGTTCGGCTCCGGTTGGGCCTGGTTCGTGGTCAAGAACGGCAAAGTCGAAGTTCTGAAAACGCCGAACGGCGAAAATCCGCTGGTTCACGGTTCGACCGCCATTTTAGGCGTCGATGTCTGGGAACATTCCTATTACATCGATTATCGCAACCGCCGCCCCGATTATCTCCAGGCCGTGTTCGATCACCTCATCAATTGGGACTATGTCGCCGAACTCTACAAAAAGGCGGTGGGATAGAAGGCCGCGGGTTAGCGCCTTCGCGCCGCACGAATTCGCGAGTATTTCGGCCCAGGATTGCGGCGATATTGGGATTTGCCGGGCGGGGCGCGGCCGGAGCTTTTGACTTGCGCGCCAAATAACAAGATCGTGGCGCTGACGCGCGAATCGCGCCGGTCGGCCCATGATCTATAAAAACCTTTTCTCCGTCGCCGCACTGACGCTGCTGTCGCGCCTCACCGGCTTTATTCGCGACGTGATGCTCGGCGCCATTCTCGGCGCCGGGCTTCTGGCCGATGCCTTCTACGTCGCCTTTCGCCTGCCCAATCATTTCCGCGCCATATTCGGGGAAGGCGCCTTCAACGCCGCCTATGTGCCCTGCTATGCGCAAATCCTCGCCAAGGAAGGCAAGGACGCGAGCCGGCGCTTTGCCAGCCAGATTTTCACGCTGCTTCTCGCCTCGCAGATCGTCGTGCTCGCCGCGGCGCTCGCCTTCACGCCGCAGCTCATCGATCTTCTGGCGCCGGGCTTCCGCGCCGATCCGCAAAAATTCGCGCTGGCCACGTCGCTGACGCGAATCACCTTTCCCTATCTGCTGTTCATCACGCTGGTTACGCTGCAATCCGGCACGCTCAACGCGCAGGGGCGATTTGCCGCCGCGGCGCTGACTTCGGTTCTGCTCAACGTGGTGATGATCGCCTTTCTGGCGATCGCCTTTCTCTTTCCCAACGCCGGCGTGGCGGCGGCGGTCGGCGTCACCGTCTCGGGCGTCTGCCAATTCATTCTCACCTTCTGGGCGCTCTGGCGCATCGGCATCCACGAACGGCTCGTCGCCCGCGTCTGGACCAAGGAGGTCAAGCATTTCTTCGCCGTGCTCGGCCCGGCCGTCATCGGCTCGGCCGGCGTGCAGCTCGCGCTCTTCGCCGACACGATCATCGCCTCGATGCTGCCGACCGGCGCGGTCTCGTCGATCTATTATGCCGACCGCATCTATCAATTGCCGATCGGCGTCATCGGCATTGCGGCGGGCACCGTGCTTCTGCCGGAGATGAGCCGCAGGCTCGCCGCGGGCGAGCACGGCCATGCCTACTACGCGCAGAACCGGACCATGGCGCTTTCGATCGCGCTCGCCGCGCCCTGTTTCGTGGCCTTCATCATGATCCCCGACGTGATTATGCGCGGCATTTTTTTGCGCGGCGCATTCACCGAC
>JASHVQ010000130.1 GCA_030044485.1 Methylovirgula sp.
TGGGCGATTCGCCGGCCCCCAAGGCGATGCGCGCCGACAGGAATTGCGTGAGGGAGATCACGAAGGAAGCGAAGATTTGCGCGACCGACCATAAGACGAGGCCGGCCGTCAAAATCGCGCGCGGACCGAAACGATCGACAAGCACCCCGGCCGGAATTTGCGCAAGACCGTAGCTCCACGCGAATACGGAGAGCAGCAAGCCCATTTCGCCGTAAGACAGGTGCAGAGCAGCGCGGATATCCGGTTCGCCGACGGCCAGCGCGGCGCGATCGAGATAATTCACGCAGCCCGCGGCGACGAGCAGAATTACGGCGACGGCGCGCAGCCGGCGCGTGCGCGGCGAAAAGGCGAGTTCTTCGTCTGGCGATTTGCGCAATTAATTCCGCCGCCGTTCACAAAACTTGTCTAGCATACGCCGGATGCGAAATCCCTGAAGCTTGCCGGGAGACGACCGATGCCCGACCGTATACTTGTTATTTACGGATCATACCGCTCCGACCGATTGGGAATTCGGCTCGCGAACTTCATCGTGGCCGGATTGAAGGGGCGCGGCGCGGGCCCTGAACTCATCGATGCCAAGCAAATCGGACTGCCCTTACTCGATCGCATGTACAAGGAATATCCGAAAGGAGCGGCGCCGCCACAGATGGAAGAACTCGCGCAGAAAATTCGCGCCGCCGATGCCTTCATTTTCGTCGCTGGCGAATATAATTGGGGCCCGCAGCCCGGCCTGAAAAATCTCACCGACCATTATCTCGAAGAATGGTACTGGCGTCCGGCGGCGATAGCGAGTTACTCGGCCGGCCGGATCGGCGGGGCGCGCTCGAACGTCGTCTGGCACGGCATTCTGTCGGAGATGGGAATGGTGGTCATTTCGAGCACGCTGACGGTCGGCACCATCGCCGATACACTGGGCGCCGACTCAGCGCCGCGCGGCGCGGCCGGCGAGGCGCTTCAACGCGACGCCGAGCGCTTCTACAAAGATCTCGCCTGGTGGACGGAAGCGGCGCGGGAGCAGCGCAAGCGGCAGGCGCCGCCCTACTGAATGGGCGCCCGCAAATCAGGCCTTGAGCCCGAATATCGCGAAGCGTTTTTCGGAGTCCGTCCAAATCGCGCCGACGCGCCAATCCTCGGCTCTGACGAGATCGGCGAAAGCGGCGACGTCGTATTTTCGCGAACTTTCGGTGTGGATCGTCTCGCCGCTCGCAAAATGGAACGTCCGATCTTCGATCCGCACCATATGCGCGACCCTGCTGACAAGGTGCATTTCGATGCCCGACTCGAGCCTGTTCCACCGCGCCTCATGCGCAAATAGGTGCAAGCGAAAGTCGGCGCGCAGTTCGCGATTGATGCGGGCGAGTAGGTTGAGGTTGAAGGCGGCGGTAATTTTGAGCCGATCGTCGTAGGCGGCGAGAAGCGTCGACACGTCCTTCTTGAGGTCTATGCCGATGAGGGCGTTGCCTTGCGGCCCGACCTGCTTTCTGACGCGGCGCAGAAACAGCAAGGTCTCGGCCTCGTCGAGATTGCCGATGGTCGAGCCCGGAAAGAAGGCCGTGCGGCGGCGCGCCGGCACCGTCGTGGGGATTTCAAAATCGGTGTTGAAATCGGCGATCAGCGGGCGAATTTCCAACAGAGGAAAGCCGTCGCCCATGCGCATCACCGTCTGCTGCAGGAAATCGGCCGCCAAGTCGATCGGCACGTAAAGGCGCGGACTCTCCAGGGCGTTGAGGAGGATTTCCGTCTTTAATCCGGCCCCCGCGCCATATTCGAGAAGCACGGTATCCCTGCCGCAGAATGCGGCGATTTCCCGCGCATTAAGGTTCAAGATCGCGGTCTCGGTGCGCGTGAGATAATATTCGTCGAGTTTGGTTATCGCCTCGAAGAGTTCCGAGCCGCGCGCATCGTAGAGCCATCGGCTCGGCAAGGCTTTTTGCCGCCGCGACAGGCCGGCGAAGACATCGGCGCGGAACGCGTCGAGCGGACATGCCTGGCGCTCCTCCAGTTGAAGCGCCTCAGGCATCCTCGGCCAACCGAAGTCCGCAGAATTGCCATCGCGCGTCTGGAGGAAAGAAATTACGGTAGCTCGGCCGGATGTGGTCGTCGGGGGTGACGCAAGACCCGCCCCGCAGGACGAATTGGCCGCACATGAATTTACCGTTGTATTCGCCGACGGCCCCCGCCGCGGCGCGGAAGCGCGGATAGGGCGAGAAGGCGCTGCGCGTCCATTCCCAGACGTCGCCGAACATTTGACGAATGTCTCCGCTTGGCGTCGACGCCGGTTTGGGACGCAGACGGCCGGACTCGAGAAAGTTGCCCGCGCTGGAGACGCCGTCTGCGGCGCGTTCCCATTCCGTTTCCGTCGGCAAACGTCGCTGCGCCCAGGTCGCGAAGGCATCGGCCTCGAAAAAGCTCACATGGCAGACGGGCGCGGCGGGATCGACGGGCTGTGCGCCGCGCAGCGTCATCGACCAATATTCGTCGTCGCGCTTGAACCAATAGAGCGGCATCGTCCAGTTTTCCGAACAGGCTTTCGCCCAACCTTCCGAAAGCCAAAGCAGCGGATTGCTGTAGCCGCCGCCCGAAATGAATTCGATCCATTCGCGATTGGTGACCAGACGGTCCGCCAATCGAAACGGTTCTAGGAAGACGCGATGCCGCGGCCCTTCGCAATCGAAGGCAAATCCCTCGCCGTTATGGCCGATTTCGATAAGGCCGCCTTCCAGCGGCCTGTAGGACAGCGATTGATCGACGCCCGGATCGACGCCGATGGGGCCGGGATCCTTATAGGCGGGCCGCAACGGGTTCTGGGCGAAGAGATGCAGGATGTCCGTCAAAAGCAGTTCTTGGTGCTGCTGCTCGTGGTGACAGCCGAGCTCGACGAGCTCCGTGACCTCGCTGGGTGGATCGCGCTGCAGGAATTCTAGCATCGCGGCGTCGACATGCTCGCGATAGTCGTAAATTTCCTCGAGGCTCGGGCGGGTGATCATGCCGCGCTTCGGCCTTGGCTGCCGCGTGCCGATGCTTTCGTAATAGGAGTTGAACAGGAAGCCGAAGCTGTCATTGAACCGGCGATAGCCCGGCCAATGCGGGGCAAGAACCATGGTTTCGAAAAACCAGGTCGTATGTGCCAGGTGCCATTTTGCCGGGCTCGCATCCGGCATGGATTGAACGGTCGCGTCGGCATCGGAAAGTCGCGCGCCGAGGTTGCGGCTCGTCGCACGCACCTTGCCGTAAAAGGAAATGAGTTCGAACGGCTCCAGACGAGAGCGGAAGAGCGATGTTGCGTTCATCTGCCTCTACTTTAGTCGTCGTTCTGTGGCGTACAGGGATAGGTTGTCAGCGCGACCTCATAAGTCAAGTTGCGCCACCGCCCGCCGCCTGACTTTGAGACAAGCGCGCGTCTCGTTCGCCTAGCTAAGCGGCGGAAATAGTTCGCAGCTTCGCGAAAGATGAAAATTGCGAGGGCCGCCGCCCGGGGCGGCGAAAGCGGCCGTTTAAGGATAAACGGGGCGTTAATTGAGATGTCGGCAAGCGCCGCGGATGCGCGGCAATCAGCCGGCGCTCTTGCGGAGCGTCTTTCGGCTTCCCGCCGCGGTTCCCGACGCGCAGGCCTTGAGACGACGCATTTCTCTGCCGAAGTTCTCTTGATTTTCCGACCGCGGCCGCGGCAGATCGATATCGATGACCTCTTCCAAACGTCCGTCCCTCATGACTCCGATCCGATCGGCCAAAAGGACCGCTTCTTCGAAGTGATGTGAGACAAGGACAATGGTCTTTTTCGTAACGTTCCAAATTCTCAGCACGTCGGCGTGCAATTCCTCCACCATCAGCGGATCGAGCGCCGAGAAAGGCTCGTCCATCAACAGAACGTCCGGCTCGACGCTCAGCGCGCGGGCCAATCCGACGCGCTGTCTTTGGCCGCCGGAAAGTTCGCGCGGATAGCGGTCCGCAAAATGCTCGAGATGCACCATTTTCAGGTAGGAGCGGGTCAGCGACTTGACCTTTTCGTTCGCGAAGCCCGCCATGCGCGCCGCAAAAGCCACATTCGCCTCGACGGTCAGCCAAGGAAGCAGGGCGTAGGACTGGAATACCATGCCGATGCGCGGCGGACGCCGCACGCTGCCGCTGGTCGGCGCTTCAATTCCGGCAATCAATTTGAGCACGGTGGATTTTCCGCAGCCGGACGGCCCGATCAGACAAAAGAACTCGCCGCGCCTGATCGATAGCGAGAAGTTCCGGACCACGTAGACGGGCGGCGTTACGTAGGACTTGTTGACGTTCGCAAGAACGATGCGATCGGCTTCGTCAGTCAAAGCGGAACCTTTGCGAGAGATGCAGCAACGGTTGCCACACCAGAAGATTCAAGAGCGCGATAAGCAGGATCATCACCGTGAGCGCCGCGAGGAAGACGCCGTTGTCGCCCTTGGCGCTCGAGTCGACCAGGAGGCTACCGAGCCCCAGCAGATCCTGGGAGGCGTTGCCGTTGGGAATGTAAGTGTGCAGCACCTCCGCGACGATGACGATCGTCCAACCCTGCGCCCAGGCGAGCAGCGATCCGGTCACGATGAAGGGAAAGATGGCCGGCAACGTAATGTACCAAAACTTGCGCAGGCCGCCGACGTTGAAAACAAGCGCCGCCGATTTGACGTCGTCGGGTATCGTCTGCAGGCCGCCAATCACGGGAAACACGATGTTCCATAGCATCTGAACGAAGATGACGAAAATGGCGGCCAGTTCGAAGGCGCGATAAACGACGAAGAAAGCGACGACGACGGGGAAGAACGCCAGGACCGGAACCGATTGCAGAATATCGGCGACCGGGAGCAGGACGCGCTGCAGGCGCGGCGTGCTCGCCATCAGGAGCGCGAGCGGGATCGAGACGAGAAGGGAAAGCGCGAATGCGAACGTCATGCGGCAGAACGTGTTGAACGTTCCCACGGCGACATCGCGCGCCGAAATTCGATTGATGTCGAAGCCGTTCTGCGGATAGGCGAAATGAATAAGCAGAAGCGCCAGACCCAGTATCAAGCCCGTTGCCATGGCGAGAGAAGCCAAATGATGCGACAGACTGGTCTCGTAGAGCGGCCGGCGACGATGATGGGAATAGCGCTTGATTTTCACGGACCGAAGGCCCCCAACATCGGCGCGAAATGGCTAAGGCGAATCCATGTGCCTCGAACGCGAAGTCTCGCCCGATTGCGGCGTGCTCTCGTAGAGTTCGAGCCACATGGCGTTGAGGATCGAGAACGCGCCCGCAAATCCAACACCGAGCACCCAGGAAAAGTACCACATCCGCAATCTCCCTTCTCAATAAGTGCCCGACGTATTCTCGGTGACGTAGGCGAGGGTCACGCGGCCACGCAGAACGCGATAGACCCAGGCGGTATAGGCGAGAACCAGCGGCAGAAAGACAATCGTCGCGCCAAGCATGATCGTGAGCGTGAGCTGGCTCGACGAAGCGTCCCAAACCGTGAGACTGACGCTCGGGTCGAGCGACGAGGGCAGCAAAAACGGAAAGATGCCAAGGCCGGGCGTGGCGATCACGGCGGCGATGCTCAACCCGCTGCTCAAGAGCGCCAGGGCATTCCTGCGCGCACCGAGGAAGGCGATGGTTGCGAATGCTCCGACGAATGCCAGCAAGGGCGCTATGGCAATCCAGGGCCGACTAAAATAACTATCGACCCAGCTCCCCGGCCCTCGCGTGACCTCTTTGAGCAAAGGATTGGAAGGTCCGTCGGGCGGCATGTGCCCGACGATCGAATAGCCCTGGATGCCGATGGCGACCCATATTCCGGCAATGGCGAAGAGCACCAACATCGCCAGAGCCGAAAGGCGCGCATAAGACGCGGCGCGCGAGGCGACCGGTTCGTCCGCCTTGAGCGCCAGATAGGCGCCGCCGTGCATGATAAGCATGCTCACGCTCACCAGGCCGCAAAGCAGCGCGAAGGGATTGAGCAGTCCGAAAAGCGTGCCTTCATAGGTCATCCGCAAAGTATCGTCGAAGCGGAATGGCACGCCTTGAATGACATTGCCGAAAGCGACGCCGAAGATCAGCGCGGGGACGAGCCCTGCGGCGAAAAGCGCCCAGTCCCAAGCTTCGCGCCAACGCGGATCGGCAAGCTTCGAACGGAATTTGAAGGCAACCGGCCGCAAAATCAGCGCGCAGAGGACCAGAAACATGGCGAGGTAGAAACCGGAGAAGGCGACTGCATAGAGCGGCGGCCAAGCGGCAAAGATCGCGCCTCCGCCCAATATGATCCAGACTTGGTTGCCTTCCCAGACGGGACCGACCGTATTGATGGCGACGCGCCGCTCGGCGTCGGTGCGCGCCACGAAAGGAAGCAATATCGCCGCGCCCAGATCGAATCCGTCGGTGATCGCGAATCCGATGAGCAGGATACCGAGCAGCGCCCACCAGATGAGGCGCAAGAGGCCGTAATCGAGCATGAGCGTTTCCTTCTATTCGGCCGCGATGCGAGCGCCGATCGAAACCTTCGCGGATGGGGGCTGAGGCGCGAGGATGGCCGGCCCCAGGCGAATCGTCTTCGCCATCAAATAGAGTTCGACGGCGAGGAGGCTTGAGTAGAAGACGATGAAACCTATGAGCGTAGTCAGTACGTTGCCGGCGGATATGCTCGAGACCGCGAGAAACGTCGGCAGCACGCCTTCGATGACCCAGGGCTGACGCCCAACCTCGGCGACAAACCAGCCGAGTTCGGCGGCGATCCAAGGCAGCGGCAGTACCCAAAGCGCGATCCGCAGGAATATCGGCGATGTCGCAAGGCGGCGCGTCGAAGCGAGATAGAAGGCGACGGCGAAGAGCGCGATGAAGAAGAAGCCCAAGCCGACCATGACCCGGAAGCTCCAGAACAGCGGGGAAACCGCCGGGACCGTGCTCCAAGCCGCCTGTTTTATATCTGCGTCGCTGGCGTTCAGGACGTCCGGACGGATCCTCTTGAGGAGCAGAGCGTAACCTAGATCGTCGGCGTGCGCGGTGAGCGCCGCTC
>JASHVQ010000131.1 GCA_030044485.1 Methylovirgula sp.
CGTCTCGGGTTGGTTCGTGCCGTGGATGCGGTAGAGCGACGAGCCGAGGTAGAGGGCGCGCGCCCCCAACGGATTGTCGGGACCGCCGTCCAAATGCGCCGGCAGATCGGGGCGCCGCTTCAGCATGTCGGAGGGCGGAATCCATGCCGGCCATTCGGCCTTGCGGGTAATCTTTTTGATCCCCGCCCATTCGTAGCCGGGGCGGCCGACGCCGATGCCGTAGCGCAAAGCCTTGCCGTGCCTCTCCACCAGGAAGAGAAATTTGTCCGGCGTGTCGATGATGACCGTGCCCGGCTTTTCCTGCCCGGCGTAATCGACTTCCTGACGCATGTAGACCGGGCTGATACCGGATTGCGGCGACGCTGCGGGCTCGGCCTCGGCCCGATAGTCGGCGGGCTGAACACGCCCTTGAGTTAGGGCGTAGGGTCGCGGGCTCGCGGCCTGCGGGCGTCCATAGGATTGCGGGTTGGCGGGAGGCTGCGCCGGGGCGTATTGAGCCGCGGCGGGGGCCAAAATGGGATCGTAGCTCTGCCCGGCCGGCGCGGCATATTGCGCCGGAGCATAGGCTCGGACCGGCGCGGAAGACTGATAAGAAGACTGATAATTTGACGCGGGCGTCGAGGGCGGCAGGGGATCGTTGGTCTGCTGGGCGTATCGCGGCGGAACATAGGTCGGCGGCGGATAGGATGGCGCATAGGATTGAGCGTAGTTCGGCGCCGCGTCGGGCGGTGTCACGTCATAATTCGGCGCGGCAAGGTTGACGGGGACCGGCGTGTAAGAATGGGTGACGGCGTCGAACCAGGTTTGCGTGCCGGGCGCCGCAAAACTCGTGGCGGGCGGCGTCATGTCGTGCCGGGCGAAGAGATATTGGATGAGGCCGCCGTAGTTCTGCGCCGGCGCATAGGTCTGCGCGTCCGTCTCGTTGAGCGCAAAGGGCGGGATTGTGAGCGCCGCCGCGCAAAGCCAGAGCACGGAACGCTTCGTCATTTTCGTTCAGCCATGCCAAATCCGCGGGAATTGAATGGTCAACGAAAGCGCCTGTTGAAATTCATGCTTTGCGGCAAGTAACTGGGTAATCTCAATGGCTTTGGTAAAGGAAGCGTAAACCGCAGGCGCCGGCGCGCCGCGCGCTCCGAAAATAGACTTTCGAGCAAGACGGATTTCCCAAGGAAGACGGATTTCCCGAGGAAGATGGATTTTCGAGGAAGCCTCAGACGCGGTTGTAGACGTCTTCGAGGCGAACGATGTCATCTTCGCCGAGGTAGGACCCGGTTTGCACCTCGATCAATTCGAGGTCGATCTTTCCCGGATTGGCGAGGCGATGGATCGTGCCGATCGGCAGGTAGATCGATTCGTTCTCGTGAACGAGAACGACGTCGTCGTTGCGCGTCACTTCGGCGGTGCCGCGAACGACGATCCAATGCTCGGCGCGATGCAAGTGCTTTTGCAGCGAGAGTCTCGCGCCGGGTTTCACGACGATGCGCTTAACGTGATAGCGCGAGCCGCGATCGACCGACTGGTAATAGCCCCAGGGGCGGTGGCTCCTTTTGTGCTCAAAGGCCTCGCGGCGATTTTCGCTCTTGAGCCGATCGACGAGCTGCTTGACTTTATCGCCATGCGCCCGATCGAGCACGAGCACGGCGTCTTCGGTCGTCACCACGACGACATTGTCGACGCCGACCACGGTGGTCAAATTTTCATCGGAGCGGATGTGGACGTTGCGCGCATCCATGACGACGCCGTGGCCGCGAACCGAATTGCCGTTGGCGTCACGTTGCGACAATTCGCACACCGCCGCCCACGTGCCGACGTCCGACCAACCGATGTCGGCGGGGACGACCGCCGCGCGCTGCGTATGTTCCATGACCGCATAGTCGATGGAGATTTTCGGGGCGCGCGCGAAAGCCTCTTTGTCGAGCAGAAGGAAATCGAGATCGCGGCGCGCCTTGGCCAGGGCGTCGCAGGCCGCCTCGAGAATTGCCGGCGCGAAACGCCGCAGTTCCTCCTCCATGATGTCGGCGCGGAAAAAGAAATTGCCGGCGTTCCACAAGTGCCCGGCGGCAACGTAAGCCGCGGCTGTGGGGGCATCGGGCTTTTCGACGAAGGCCTCGACTTTGAGAACCGTGCCATTGTCGACGACCGCTTTGCCCGTCTTGATGTAGCCATAGCCGGTGGCCGGTTCCTTCGGCTTTATGCCGAGCGTGACGATGTGGCCGCCGGCCGCAGCGGCAGCCGCTTCGCGGCACGAGGCGATGAAACCGCCGCGGTCGCGCAGCGTATGGTCGGCCGCCAGGACCGCGACGATCGTCTTGGGATCGGTTTCCATCGCCAGTTCCGTGCCCACCGCAACGGCGGGGCCGGAGTCTCTGCGCAAGGGCTCGAGCACGATATGCGCGCTCCTGCCAATTTCCTGCAACTGCTCGGCGATGAGAAAACGATAGTCCTGGTTCGAAATGACGATCGGCGTTTCGAACAAAGGATCGGTCAGCGTCTCGATCGCCGTTTGAAACGTCGAGCGCGAACCGAGAAGGGGAATGAACTGCTTGGGACGGCTCTCGCGCGACTCGGGCCACACCCGCGTACCCGAGCCGCCGCACATGATGATGGGAAGGATCTTCAACAATTTCCCCGTCTTGACCCCTGCTGCCGGCACAAAGCCGAGGGCCGCCGTCGCGGCGCGATCCTAACCGGTCGAACCGGAGCTGAATAGGCCACTTGATAGGCCACTTGCGCGGGAAATGCCGATGCCGTTAAGCCGAGGGTTGTTCCCCTCGCCCTAGCGGTCTCCAAGCTCGTCCCAAAACGGTTTGATGTCGGCGAGAGCGCGGCGCGCTTTGCCCGCCTTTTTCTGGAATTCGGCTTCCGGCAGGCCCTTGATGTTATCGGCCAGGGATTCGATTGCGAGACCGGGGAGGCCCGCGTCGCTGAGGCGTTCCTCGCCGATCTCCTGCATCAGGGACGCAAGAAAACGCCGCGCCATGCGCACGTCGTTCTCCTTGCCGAGGATCGACTGCAAATCCTTGAGAGAGGCAATGAACGAACGGAAACGCTTATGCGACTTCGGATGCGCCTTGGGGGCGACGAGGCTTTCGAAAAACTCGCTGCTGTAGCGCAAGTTTTTGGCGCGAATTCGAATCTTGTGACGCTCTTCGTGGTCGGCATCTTCGAGGTCGCGACAGCGCTCTTTGAAGCGGCGCGTCGCCGTGGCGAGCTTTCGCTCGACGAAGATGCCAACGTCCTCCCGCCGCCGGTTCTTGCGCTCGGCATCGCGCGTCCAATCGCCGGCTTCGATCCAGGCGACGAGACGCAGGTATAGGCTTTGCGGCGCCGACAAGGCGGCGACCAGCTCGTCATAGGCCGCGGCGCGGCGCACATCCATCATGTGCAGGAGCGCCTGGGCCGGCGCCGGGGGATCCTTGCCGACCGTCGGCTCGATGACATCGGCGATCAGAACGTCGAGATCGCGCGCCTTCTGAAGATTCGCCGCGAGCCGTTTGAGCTCGGCGAATAGCTCGTCGCCTTCCGGACCCGAGACCAGCGGGGAGAAGAGCCGAAGCGCCGTTGAAAGGCGGCGCAGCGCGACGCGACACTGGTGCACGGCTTCGCGGTCGCGGGTCGCGCGGATCGCCGCCTCGTTGACGAGGAACTGGTCGAAACAGGCGCGCGCGATCGTCTGAAACGCCGCCGCGGCGTCCATGTCGGGGGAAAGTTTCGGCACAAAGGCCGTGACATGCTGGTCGCGCAGGCCTCCGCAGAAGCGGTAGCCGCGCAGCGCCGTCCCCTCGGCGCTCAGACGCAGTTTTTCCGGATCGCAAATCTGTTTCAAGAGCGAGAAGAAATCCCGCGCCGATCCGCCCTTGCGCGCAAAAGTCGCGAGCGCGCAAGACATCTGGCGGCGGTTCCCGGTAATCCGCAAACGCTCGAGTTTGATCTCGGTTTTTGCGCCGGCAACGCGTAAGGCCCAGCGATCGCTTTGCGTTTCGACTTGGAACTGGACGCATTGCGGCTCGTCCTTGGGGCGCAGAAGGGCGCGGATGGAGCGGCGCGCCGGCGACGAGGTCGCCGCCGAGAGCGGCTCGGCGACTTCCGCCCAGCCGTTCGGAGCAGGCAGGCCGTAGGCGGTCTTGGCGAGGGCTTCCTTTACGTCGTCGGAGGTAAATTGGCCGCTGCGGCGGACGCTGAGAGCCAAGCCGCGATTGCCGATCGCGGCCTGCGGCGTGTCAAGATAAATGGCGAATTCTCTTGTCGCGGCCTTTGGCTCGGCGCCCAGACGCTCGACGCTGCCGATCAGCCAATCGCAAGTTTGCGGATCGAGATCGAACCGACAGGAAATCTCACGCGCCTTACGCATGCGCACTCCGCGCCGATGGTGCGATACGGTCCCCGCGCCTTGTCCAATGTCTGAGCAAAGTCGCGCGCACCGGGGATATTTTCTAGCCCGGAAATGCGATTTCGGCATCATTTCGATGAAGATGCGCCCATGTGGCGATTATTGAAGCGATTTCTGCTGCGCCAGAGCGCCGCTCCGGCCTCGTTGGGAGACGGCAATCGGAGCCTCGCCCGGGTTCGGGCGGGTTCTGCCGTGATTGCCCTCGCCCGCGGCGCCCCAAGGATCACATCGTTCGAACGGATCGGCGAGCCCGGCGATGAGGCTTCTCAGGCCGCCTCCTGCTTGGGGCGCACTTCGGCCGAATAATCCTCGACGAAGGTGCGCGACAGAATCCCGGGCGTGAATTTATAGGGCCCGATTTCCGAAACCGGCGTAACTTCGGCACCCGTGCCGGTGATGAAACATTCCTCGAATTTCTCGAGTTCCTCCGGCATGATACGCCGCTCGACGACCTTGATGCCGCGGCGCCGCGCCAGGTCGATGACGGTACGCCGCGTGATCCCGTCGAGAAAACAATCGGCGATCGGCGTGTGAAGCACGCCGTCCGCGGCAAAGAAAATATTGGCGCCGGTACATTCGGCGACGCGTCCCTGCCAATCGAGCATCATGGCGTCGGCATAGCCGCGCCGCTCGGCCCGGTGCTTGGAGATGGTGCAGATCATGTAAAGGCCGGCGGCCTTGGCGAGGCTCGGCGCGGTGCGCGGGTCGGGGCGGCGATATTCGGCAATGTCGAGGCGGATGCCGCGCATCTTTTCCGCCACGTTGAACATGCTGGGCCAAGGCCAGACGGCGATGACCGTGTTGACGGTCGAATTCTGCGCCGCGACCGCCATCATTTCGCTGCCGCGCCAGGCGACCGGGCGCACGTAGCAGTCCGTCAGATTGTTCTTGTCGACGACGAGCTGCTTGGCCGCATCGAGCTCGGCGACCGAGTAGGGGATTTCGAAATCGAGCTGATTGGCGGAGCGCTTGAAGCGCTCCGAATGTTCGGTGGATTTGAAAATCTTGCCGCCGTAGGCGCGTTCGCCCTCGAAAACGCAGGAGGCGTAGTGCAGCCCATGCGAGAGGACGTGCAGCTTGGCATCGCTCCAAGCCAGGAGCTTGCCGTTCATCCAGATGAAGCCGTCGCGCTGGTCGAAAGGCAGGACGGACATCGAGCCGCACTCCTCTTACATCACCGTCCGCGGCGCGGGCGGATCTTGTTTTTGACGGGAGCCGCCCGCGGCGATCGAATTCGCGATCAATTGTCGTCCGCAGATGGCTTGACGGGTAGCAATCTTGCTGAAATATGTCAATATCACTGACTTAAATTCCGCCGCTCTCGCTCAAAACCGGCGTCGGCCTTGGCCAAGAGCAATCGGGCCAATGAGCAATATGGCCGATGCCTCCCGCGCCGCGCTGCGCCAGACGCGCGCAGAGGCAACCGGGTTTTCGCGGGCCGAGATTGCAGCGCCTGAACCTGGCCGGTGGGCAATCGCCCGCCGGCCGAACCGGAAGGGGCCATGGACTCCGCGCCGCGCAGAAAAACCTCGGAACCCGCGCAGGCGGCGGCGCCGCGGATCGCCGCGGACGCGGCGGATCCCGATCCGATGTTCGACCTCATCGAACTTCTCTTTTTCGCCTATCGCGACTTTGTCGGCGACGCCGACCGTCTCCTCGAGAATTACGGCTTCGGCCGGGCGCATCACAGGGTATTGCATTTTGTCAGCCGCCACCCGGGGCTCACGATCGCCGAGCTTCTCGATATACTGAAGATCACCAAGCAGAGTCTCAATCGCGTGCTCAAGGAACTGCGCGGCAAAGGCTATGTGGAAGTGCGCGCCGGAGCGGTCGACCGCCGGCAGCGGCAGCTCTATCCGACCAAGGCCGGCATCGCTCTCGCCCTCAGCATCGCCAAATTGCAGTCGCAGCGGTTTCGCCGCGTCTTCGGGCAATTGCAAAAGAGCGCGCGCCCCGAGGCGATCGCCTTCCTGCTCGCGCTGATCGATCCGGCGGAAAGAGACAAGGTCGCGGGCCTGGTCGCCGCCGGCGCGCGGCTGAAGCCCGCGGGGCGCGAGCCGTGAACGACGTTTTGAAAGAGGCGGCGCCACCGGCCCCGGCGGACGACGCGGCGCATCTTCTCGTCATCGACGACGACCGGCGCATCCGCGCCCTGCTGCAGCGCTATCTCGGTGAACAAGGCTACCGCGTGACGCTTGCCGAAAACGTGGCGGAGGCGACGGCCTGTCTCAAGAATTTCGATTTCGATCTCATTATACTCGACGTCATGATGCCGGGCGAGAATGGCTTCGATTTCGCCGCCGAATTGCGCGCCGAGGCTTCGGCCCGCGCGCAAGTTCCGATTCTGATGCTCACGGCGCGCGCCGAGACGGAAGACAGGATCGCGGGTTTCGAGAAGGGCGTCGACGATTTCCTCGGCAAGCCCTTCGAGCCGCGCGAGCTGCTGCTGCGCATCGCTTCGATCCTGCGCCGCGCCCAGCCGCGCTCGGCTTCGCTGCATGTGAGCCACGTCCATTTCGGCGGTTTCGTCTTCGATCTGCTGCGTGGCGAACTGCGGCGCGGCGACGAAATGATCCGCTTGACCGAGCGCGAGCGCGACATGCTACGCACGCTTTCCGAACATGCCGGCGAGACGGTGACGCGCGAAGCGCTCGCCGGCCCAGGCGTCGCCGGCAACGAACGCACCATCGACGTGCAGGTCAACCGGCTGCGCCAGAAAATCGAACGCGATCCCGCAAATCCCTCGTATCTGCAAACCGTGCGCGGCGCGGGCTACCGGCTTATCGTCGACCGCTGATGGCAAACCTCCTCACCAGCAGGGCGCTTCCCGACTATTTCGCCAAGCCGCGCGCCGTTTGGCGCGGGCTGACGCGCCGCCTCGCCGCGATAATGCCGAAAGGGCTTTATACCCGCTCGCTGCTGATCGTGATTCTGCCTATGGTCATCCTGCAGATCGTGATCACCTATGTCTTCATGGAGCGGCATTGGCAGCTCGTGACCCACCAGCTTTCAACGGCTCTGGTGCAGGACATCGCGGCGATCATCGACATTCACAATTCCTATCTGCAGGATAAGAACAACGACACTCTGGCGCGGATCGCCCAGGAGCGCATGAACATCAACATCGAGTTCATGCCGAAAGGTCCGCTGCCGCCGCCCTTGCCGAAGCCGTTCTTTTCGATCGTCGACGCGGCGCTTTCCAACGAGATCCGGCGGCAGATCGCCCGACCCTTCTGGCTCGACACCGTCGGGCGCTCCAATCTCATCGAAATCAGGATCCTTCTGGACAATTCCATTCTGCGCGTCGTCGCCTATCGCAGCGCCGCCTATGCGTCGAACTCCTACATTTTCCTGCTGTGGATGGTCGGCACGTCCTGCGTTCTCATCGTCGTCGCGCTCGCCTTTCTGCGCAATCAGATCAGGCCGATCCTGCGGCTCGTCACGGTGGCCGAGGCATTCGGCATGGGCCGCGACGCCGAGTTCAAGCCGCGCGGCGCGCGCGAAGTGCGGCGCGCCGGTTATGCCTTCATCGAAATGAAGCGGCGCATCGAGCGCGCCATCGACCAGCGCACCGCGATGCTTACCGGCGTCAGCCACGACCTGCGCACGATCCTCACCCGCTTCAAGCTTTCGCTGGCGCTGCTTGGCGAAGTCCCGGACGCCAGGGAGATGCGGCAAGACGTCGAGGAAATGCAGCGCATGCTCGAAGCCTATCTGGCTTTCGCGCGCGGCGATTCGGGCGAGACCACGGCGCGCCTCGACATGCGCCAATTGCTCGAAGCTTTACGCAACGAAGCCGAACGTCACGGCGCAAACGTCAAGATCGGTTACACGGGCGATCCGTTCGTGATGGTGCGCCCGGCGGCCTTCAAGCGCTGCCTCGCCAATCTCGTCGGCAATGCTTTCGCGCATGCCGAGAACGTCAAGATCGACGCGCAGCGCGACCAGCGCTTCCTGACGATCCATATCGACGACGACGGGCCGGGAATTCCGCCCGAGCGGCGCGAAGACGTCTTCCGGCCCTTCTTCCGGCTCGATGCGGCGCGCAACCAGGACGAGGGCGGCACCGGCCTTGGCCTGGCCATCGCTCTCGACATCGCCCGCTCGCACGGCGGCGACATCACGCTCGCCGACAGTCCGCTCGGCGGCCTGCGCGCCACCGTGCGCGTGCCGGTGTAACTACGGGCCGGTGCGGGAATTGTCCTGGTTCGCCCGCCTCCCCGCAAAGCGGCGCTCGAACAGGCCGCGCGCGATGGAGAAGAGCGGCGAGGTCAGGCGGCTCAGGTCCTCGGCGCGCGCCACAAGCCGGCCGCCGCGCTCCAATTCGTAGTCGAGCACGGACATCGTCGCCGCAAGCTCGGGATCATCGTCGGAAAACCAGGTGCGCAACACGCGCCGCCAGGCAATGGCGAGCCCCTGCAGCTTCAACACCCCGACCGGGCCTTCCGAGTCGATGCCGGCCGCCTCGAGCATGAAGCGCATCGAATTGATCATCAGCTTGTTCATCGCCGCGGCGGCGAGCGGATCGCGCCGCGTCCATTCGCCGACGCCCTCGAGCCCGACCTTGTAAGGCGTGAGGGCTTCGAGACGGCGGCGCAAAACCGCGACCAGTCTTTCCTTGGGAGGCGCGTCGCCGGGCTCGCCCTTCGTGCCGTCAAGAACGATCTTGTCGATTTTGCGCATGAAGGCCGCGAGCACCGCGCCTTTGGATGGGAAAAAATCGCGGAAGGTCGAAAGCGAGACATTGGCGCGCGCCGCGACGTCGGCAAGCGGGATATCTTCCCAATGGCGTTCGCCGGCAAGTTCGAAAAGCGCGTTGATGATGGCGTCCTTGGGATCGGCCGGCGCCGCTCCGAAGCCCGCTTCGCTTGCTGACACGATACGCCTCCCACGCATACGACCGGGTTGAAGACTAGAGCGCCGATCTCCGCAGTCAAGCTCGTGCGGCGCCCCTGGTTTCATGCCACGCCGTGTTTAGCTGGCAAGCTCCTGGGCGCGGCGCTTGGCAGCGGCGACGGCGTTGGCAATCAAGCGCTCAAATCCGCTCTCGCCTTTGAGAACGGCGAGCGCCGCCGCTGTCGTGCCGCCGGGAGAGGTAATGCTTTCGCGCAGCTCGGCCGGCGATATTTCCGGCTGATGCGCGAGCAAAGCGCCGGCTCCTTCGACGGTGGCGCGCGCCAGCCGCATGGCCAGATCGCGCGGCAAGCCCGCTTCGACGCCGGCCTTGGCGAGACATTCGGCGAGATAAAAGACGTAGGCGGGACCCGAACCGGAGACCGCGGTCACCGCGTCGATGAGGCTTTCGTCGGACAGCCATTCGACGCCGCCCACGGCCGAGAGCAGCGCGTCCGCCGTCTGCTTTTGCGCGGGCGTCACTTTGGCGTTGGCGACGGCCGCGCTCATTCCCTGCCCGACGGCCACCGCGAGATTAGGCATGGCGCGCACGACGGCGCATCGCAAATGCTGCGAAAGACCGGCGAGCGTTTTGCCGGCGAGGATGGAGATGACGAGCGTCGTATCTCCCGCCAGCGGCGCAAGAGCCGGCATGGACTCATCCAGCGCTTGCGGCTTGACGGCCAAGACGATGACGGCGGGAGGGGCGGCCGGGGCGCGCAGCGAAACGCCGTAGACGGAAGACAAGGCCTTGATCTGCGGCGACGGCTGCGGCTCGAGCACGAAGGTTTGTCGAGGATCGAGGCCGCGTTCAAGCCAAGCCTGCAGCAAAGCGCCTCCCATCTTGCCGGCGCCGACCAGCAACAGCGGTTCCCCGCCGATCGCCATTCAAGCTTCGCCCTTCGTCTCCAACATCGCCGTATCGAGCGCCTCGCGGCCGCTTTTCCCGGCCCAGACCACGAATTGGAAGGCCTGATAATAGCGCTCGCACGCGGCGACCGCACTGGTCAAGGCGGCCTCGCATTGACGCACGTTGAGCGCCGCGCCGCCCGCCAGCAGCATCGCATGCCGGAACATGATCACGCCGTCCTGCGGCCAGATGTCGAAATGCCCGATCCACAACTGTTCGTTGATGAGCGCGATGAGCGCCGCGGCCTCGCCGCGCCGCGCATTCGGCACTTTCAGATCGAAGGCGCAGGCGACATGCAGCGCTTCGATATCCGAGAGCCATGTGAAGGCGATGTTGTATTCCGCCCAGGTGCCAGCCACGACAATCGATATTTCATCTTCTTCGTCGCGGTCGAACGACCATTGGTTATGAGAAGCTATCCTTTCGATCTGATCTACGGGATTTTCGGTTTGCATAAGTTCGATCTGCGATAGCGACATGCCAATGCCCTGAGAGGATGATGCGCGATACGAGTTGCGGGGAACAGCCGGACGATCGCTCACTCACAAAGCCAGCGGACAATGCGGCCTCCAGCGCATTGCCGAGCCTGCGAGCGAAACTCGCAAAGATGCGAGCGCTTGAACCCTATCCGCGACTCACGTCGAAGACGAACGAACCACAAACTGAGGTGATTCTGCAACATCCCGACGACATTGAACACGCGCGGCGCGAAATCCGACCCGCATAGCCTCGCCAATTCGCGCCGATTCGTCCATCGCCGCAAGCATGCCTTCCACAGGCTGCGCCGCCAAAGACGCAAGGCACGGCGTGGCGGCGGTCGAAAACGGTGGATAAGGGCAAGCGATTCGCGGCCGAGCCGGCGTCGATCAGATGGACCAGTCGCCGGAATCGGCGAAGCGTTCGATGTAGAGGCGATCGACCAGATAGGCGATCACGCGTCCCGCCGATTGGAGGGCGGTGGCAGCTTCGCGCCCAAGGACGAGTTCGGCGTCCTGCGGCGCTTCATAGGCCTGATCGACTCCCGTGAAGTCCTTGATTTCGCCGGCAAGCGCCTTCTTGTAGAGACCTTTCGGGTCACGCGCCATGCACTCCTCGAGCGGCGTATCGACAAAAATCTCGATGAATTCGCCGGCGCGCAGAATGTCGCGCACCATCTGCCGGTCCGCGGCGAAGGGCGAGATGAAGGCGCAGAGAACGATCAGGCCGGCATCGGTCATGAGTTTTGCGACCTCGCCGATGCGGCGGATGTTTTCGACGCGATCGGTTGCGGAAAAGCCGAGATCCTTGTTGAGGCCGTGGCGGATATTGTCGCCGTCGAGGAGAACGGTGTGGGCGCCGCGCGCATTGAGCTGCTGCTCGACGAGATTGGCGATGGTCGACTTGCCCGATCCCGGCAGGCCCGTGAACCAGAGGACCGCGGGGCGTTGATGCTTCAGGCGGGCTCGCGCCTCCTTGGTGATCGTCACGTCCTGCGGATGGATATTGGTCGCGCGCCGCAGCCCGAACGCGACGAGGCCCGCGGCGGCCGTAGCATTGCTGTAGCGATCGATGAGGATGAACGCGCCGGTGACGCGATTTTCGGAATAGGGATCGAAGGCGAACGCCGCCGTGGCGGCGAGCTTGCAGAAGCCGACCTCGTTGAGCGCAAGCGTCTCGGCCGGAATTTGCCTGAGCGTCGAGACGTCAAGCCGGTAATCGAGCCCGGTCACGGTGACCGGAATGGTGCGCGCGGCGATCTTCATCAGATAGGAGCGGCCGACGCAGAGTTTCTCGTCTCCCATCCAGATAAGCTTGGCGGCGAACTCGGTGACG
>JASHVQ010000132.1 GCA_030044485.1 Methylovirgula sp.
TGATCGGACCGTCGGGTTGCGGAAAATCGACGCTGCTGCGCGTCTTGAACCGGATGTACGATCTCTACCCGCACCAGCGGGCCGAAGGCGAGGTTCTGCTCGACGGCGACAACATCCTCGACGCCAAGCAGGATCTCAACCTGCTGCGCGCCCGCGTCGGCATGGTCTTCCAGAAGCCGACGCCATTTCCGATGTCGATCTACGACAACATCGCCTTCGGCATCAAACTCTACGAGAAACTTCCGAAATCGGAACTCGACGGGCGGGTCGAATCGGCGCTGCGCGGCGCCGCCATCTGGGACGAGGTGCACGATAAGCTCAGCGCCAGCGGGCTGTCGCTCTCCGGCGGCCAGCAGCAGCGCCTGTGCATCGCGCGCACCGTCGCCATTCATCCGGAAGTCATACTCTTCGATGAGCCTTGTTCGGCGCTCGATCCGATCTCCACAGCCAAAGTCGAGGAACTTATCGACGAACTGAAGGAAAATTATACGATCGCCATCGTAACGCATAATATGCAGCAGGCGGCGCGCGTCTCGGAATACACCGCCTTCATGTACCTCGGCGAACTCGTCGAATTTGCGACCACGTCGCAGATTTTCACCTCGCCTGAGAATCCGCGGACCCAGAACTACATCACCGGCCGCTTCGGCTGAACCATCGGTATCCAGGATGCCGCAAATGACCGATCATACAGTCAGGGCCTACGACCAGGAGCTCGAAGCTCTTGGCCGGAAGATCGCCGAAATGGGCGGCATCGCCGAGAAGATGCTCAGCGACGCCATGGACGCGCTTGCCAATTCCGACGCCAATCTCGCCCGCGCCACGGTCGCCTGCGACGTCCGCCTCGACGTCCTGCAGCGCGAAATCGAAGAACAGGCGATCATGACCATCGCGCGCCGCCAGCCTTTCGCCGCGGACCTGCGCGAGATCGTCGCCGCCATCCGCATCTCCGGCGACCTCGAGCGGGTCGGCGATCTTGCCAAGAACATCGCCAAGCGCGCCTTGCGGCTGACGGGGGAGCCGCGCATCCCGCGCGCCATCGTCGGGCTGAAATCGATGCACGAGACGGCGGCCATGCTACTCAAGGACGCGCTCGATGCCTATGCGCTGCGCGACGTCGAGCGCGCCCGGCAGGTGTGGAGCAACGATGTCGAGCTCGATGCGCTCGAAGATTCGGTGTTCCGCGATCTTCTGACCTTCATGATCGAGGATCCGCGCAACATTTCCTTCTGCGCGCACCTGCTCTTCTGCTCCAAGAACATCGAACGCATCGGCGACCATTCGACCAATATCGCCGAGACGGTGGTCTATCTGGTGACCGGAGAAGTCCTGCCGATGGACCGGCCGAAAGGCCCGTCCCCGGCATCCGAGTTTCCGCAACCTAGCAAATGAGCGATGACCGGCCCGTGACCGATCTGACCAGCCAGCCAACGTCGGATGCAAGAGCGCCACGCCCCGGAACGGCTCCCGCCGCCGCGCCGCGCATCCTGGTCGTTGAGGATGAAGCGGCGCTGAGCCTGCTTTTGACTTACAATCTCGAAGCCGAAGGATTTGCGGTCGAGCGCGTCGAGCGCGGCGACGAGGCCGAACTGCGGCTTTTGGAATCGCCGCCCGATCTGGTGATCCTCGACTGGATGCTGCCCGGCGTCTCGGGACTCGAAATCTGCCGGCGCATGCGCGCCCGGGAGGCAACGCGCACCCTGCCGGTCATCATGCTGACCGCGCGCGGCGACGAAAGCGAGCGGGTACGCGGCCTGACGATCGGCGCCGACGATTACATCGTCAAGCCTTTCTCCGTGCCGGAGCTCATGGCGCGCGTGCGCGCCCTGCTGCGCCGCTCGCGCCCGGATAGGGTCGCGGCGCTGCTGGTGGCCGGCGACCTGGCGCTGGATCGCGAGAACTGGCGCGTCGTGCGCAGTTCGCGCAATGTGCATCTCGGACCGACCGAGTTTCGCCTGCTCGAATATCTGATGGGCAAGCCCGGCCGCGTCTTCTCGCGCGCCCAATTGCTCGACAGCGTCTGGGGACTTTCGGCCGAGATCGACGAGCGCACCGTCGACGTGCATGTCGGGCGGCTGCGCAAGGCGCTGTCGCTCGCCGGCGAGCGCGATCCCATCCGCACCATTCGCGGCGCGGGCTATTCCTTCGACGAAACATTCGGCAAGAACGAGTGACCGCCGGCCCTCGAGCCGCGCGTCTATCCCGACCTTTGCACGCGCCGCTCGCGCTCCCTCTCGCGGCGGCGTTCCTGTACCGGCTGATAGGCGATGCGGCTGTGGTAGGGGCAATAGGGGCCGGTCGCGGTCGCCGATTTCTTGGCGCCGCAGAAGCGGAATTCGGGCGTCGTCGGGTCGCCGACCGGCCAGCGGCACATGGCTTCCTTCAGCTCGAGGATCGTCACCATTTCCGAGATCGGCACGACGATCTCCTCGACGGGCTGCGGCAGTTCCATTGCCTGCGGCTTGAAAGCAAGCGCGGTATTGCCGCGGAAGCTCACCGCGCCCGAGCGCCCATGTGCGGGACGCAGCGTCTTCAGGCGTGGCCGCGATATGGCCGCGCTCGCCGGCTTGATGCGGCCCGATAGGCCCAGGCGATGCACCTTTCCGATCACCGCATTGCGGGTGATGCCGTTGGCAAGCTCATGCGCGATCTGGCTGGCGCTCAATCCTTCGAGCCAAAGCTTGCGCAGAAGTTCCACTCGTTCGTCGGTCCAGGACATGACGCCCTCCTCGATTGCACTTAAGCGGCCTGAACGCGGCTCACCGACGCGGCGAACGAGACACACTCGGGCGCAACCGAGGACCGGCCGCCCTGGCCGGCGTCGAGCGCTGCCTACGCATCCGTCCGCCGCACGAGATGTCGTAGTTAACTTTGCGGAGGCTACACTAGCCATTGAATCTTGCGCAAGAGTCCTTGAAAGGCGCTCGGCGTTTTCAACAACCGCCTGTCGCCGTTTCCCAAGCTTGCGCAACGCCCGGCTCGTAACGGTGCGGCGCGGCGCGCGAGGTTTCTGCCGCGCGCGGCGCCCGTGCAAATTTGACCGGCCCCGCCAAGGTCCTTAAACTAAAGTCCCGTAGTTGCCGCTCCTTTCGGGGCGGCACTTTGATTTTGGCGTTTGCCCGAAAGTAGAAATCGTGCCGCCGACAGATTATCTCGGCGCACCATCCTTTGTTTGCACGGAGCCCGCGTGACCTCGTCGCTGCTTCCCACCTATGCGCGCGCCAAGCTCGCCTTTGAGCGGGGCGAAGGCGCATGGCTGACGTCGACCGAGGGTGAACGCTATCTCGATTTCGGCGCGGGCATTGCCGTCGCAAGCCTCGGCCACGCCCACCCGCATCTGGTGAAGGCGCTCGCCGCGCAAGCCCAGAGGCTCTGGCACGTCTCGAACCTCTTCGAGATTCCGCAGGCCGAGCTTTTGGGGCGCCGCCTCACCGAGGCGAGTTTCGCCGATTTCGTCTTCTTTACGAATTCCGGCACGGAGGCCATCGAAGGCGCGATCAAGACGGCGCGCAGATATCATTTTGCGAGCGGCCGTCCCGAAAAGTTCCGCATCATCACGATCGAGGGCGCCTTTCATGGCCGCACCATCGCCGCGGTGGCGGCGGGCGGCAACCCAAAATATCTCGAAGGCTTCGGCCCGATGCCGGAAGGCTTCGACCAAGTGCCGTTCGGCGATCTCGCGGCGATGAAGGCGGCGATCGGGCCGCAGACCTGCGCCATCATGGTCGAGCCCATCCAGGGCGAAGGCGGGATCAGAGCGATCCCGCTCGCCCAGCTCCAGGCCATGCGCCAGATCTGCGACGCGCACGGCCTGCTGCTCATCTTCGACGAGGTGCAGACCGGAATGGGACGCACCGGCAAGCTCTTCGCCTATGAGCATGCCGGGATTGCGCCCGACATCATGGCGACCGCCAAAGGGCTCGGCGGCGGCTTCCCGCTGGGCGCGCTTCTGACGACGCGCGAAGCCGGCAAAGGCATGGTCGTCGGCACGCACGGCTCGACCTTCGGCGGCAATCCGCTCGCTACCGCGGTCGGCAATGCCGTGCTCGACGTCGTGCTCGGCGAAGGCTTCATCGATCGCGTGGCGCGCATGGGCGCCCTTTTGAAACAAGGCCTGCTCGAGCTGATGGCCAAACATCCCACGGCTATCGCCGAGATCCGCGGCGAAGGCCTCATGCTTGGCATTGCGGCGCGCCCTCCGGTTCAGGAATTCGTCGCCGCGGCGCTGAAGGAAAAGCTCATCCTCATCCCCGCCGCCGACAACGTCGCGCGCCTGCTGCCGCCGCTCGTCGTCGGCGAAGCCGAGATCGCCGAGGCGCTTGTCCGCCTGGAAGCGACGCTGGCGCGCCTCGGAGGCACGGGTTTGCGCAGAGGAGCCGCGGAATGAGCGAGGCGGCCCCGCAGCCTGCGCGGCATTTTCTCGACCTCTCGGAAATTCCCGCCGCCGACCTGCGCCACATTCTCGAAGCGGCGCTGGCGATCAAGCGCCGCCGCCGCAAGGGCGAACTCGCCGCCTGGCGACCGCTTGCCGGCAAAGTCCTGGCGATGATTTTCGACAAGCCTTCGACGCGCACCCGCGTTTCGTTCGATGTCGGCATGCGCGAACTTGGCGGCGAAACGATCATGCTCACCGGCCAGGAAATGCAGCTCGGGCGCGGCGAGACCATCGCCGATACGGCGCGCGTGCTGTCGCGCTTCGTCGACGCCATCGTCATCCGCGTCCTCGACCAAAACGACCTCCACGAGTTGGCGCGCCATGCCGCCATTCCGGTCGTCAACGGGCTTACGAAGAAATCCCACCCCTGCCAGGTGCTCGCCGACGTCATGACCTTCGAGGAGCGGCGCGGCCCGATCAAGGGGCGCACAATCGCTTGGAGCGGCGACGCCAACAATGTGCTGGCGAGCTGGATCCACGCCGCGCAACGCTTCGACTTCACGCTGCAGGTCGCAACGCCCGCCGAGCTCGATGTGCCCTCCGAGCTTGTCGCCTGGGCGCAGAAGAACGGCGCCCGGCTCAAGGTGACGCGCGACCCTTACGAGGCGGTCAGCGGCGCCGCTGCGGTGGTGTCCGACTGCTGGATCTCGATGGGCGACGAGGACGAGACCTTTCGCCACAATCTTCTCGCCCCCTATCAGGTGAATACGAAACTCATGTCGGCTGCGGCCAAGGACGCGATTTTCATGCATTGCCTGCCCGCGCATCGCGGCGAAGAGGTGACCGACGCGGTGATCGACGGGGCGCAATCCGTCGTCTTCGACGAAGCCGAGAACCGGCTGCATGCGCAGAAAGGCATCCTTGCCTGGTGCCTGAAGGCGCTCGATCCATGAGCGAAGCCATGTCGCGGCCGGTCTCTTCCGAAGCCGGCGACGACAATATCCTGCCCTTTGCGGTGGCCCGGCTCGATTTGCGCGGGCGCGTGGTGCGGCTCGGCGCGTCGCTCGACGAAATCCTCGGCCGGCACGATTATCCGCCGCGCGTGGCGCGCCTCGTCGGTGAGGCGGCGGCCTTGACCGCCCTGCTCGGCGCGGCGCTGAAATTCGAAGGCCGGCTGCAACTGCAGACCAAGAGC
>JASHVQ010000133.1 GCA_030044485.1 Methylovirgula sp.
TTGCTATGCGGCCTGGATGAGCATCTACGACCTGCTGAAGCGGCCGCAGCACTGGCACAAGACGGAACATGGGCTGGCGCGGACTTCGCGCCGTCGGCCGACGCGCGCCTGAGCGGACGATCATGCCAGCGGACTCTGCGCCTATGCCGTCTTCTCTTCGCGATTTGGCGACGCACGCCGCCGCCTGGCCGTTTGAAGAAGCGCGCAAGATCGCAGCGCGCGTCGCACGCACCGGCCAGAAGGAGGTGCTCTTCGAGACCGGCTACGGCCCTTCGGGCCTTCCGCACATCGGTACGTTCGGCGAAGTGGCGCGCACCAGCATGGTGCGGCACGCGTTTCGAGTCCTGACAGGCGACGCGATCAGCACGCGCCTCATCGCCTTTTCCGACGACATGGACGGGCTGCGCAAGGTTCCCGACAATATTCCCAACAGAGACATGGTCGCCGCTCACCTCGGCAAGCCGCTGACGCAAATTCCCGATCCGTTCGGGACGCACGCCAGTTTCGGCGCGCACAACAACGCCCGACTGCGCGGCTTTCTCGACGCATTCGGGTTCGACTACGAGTTCGCCTCGGCGACCGACTATTACACGTCGGGTCGCTTCGACGCGGCGCTTTTGCGATTGCTGGCGCGTTACGACGCGGTAATGGCCATCATGCTGCCGAGCTTCCGGCAGGAGCGCGCCGCGACCTATTCGCCCTTCCTGCCGATCCATCCCAAGACCGGGATCGTCATGCAGGTGCCGATCGAAACGGTCGATGCCGAGGCGGGAACGATCGCCTGGCGCGATCCGCAGAACGGCGAGAGGTTCGTTACGTCGGTCACGGGCGGGCATTGCAAGCTGCAATGGAAGCCGGACTGGGCGATGCGCTGGTATGCGCTCGGCGTCGATTACGAAATGGCCGGCAAGGACCTGATCGATTCGGTGAAGCTCTCGGGCGAGATCGTTCGCGCGCTCGGGGCCACGCCGCCCGGAGGCTTTATCTACGAGCTTTTCCTCGACGAGAAGGGGCAGAAGATTTCGAAGTCGAAAGGCAACGGCCTGGCGATCGAAGAATGGCTTACTTATGCAAGCCCCGAGAGCCTGTCGCTCTTCATGTATCAGAAGCCGACCGCCGCCAAGCGCCTCTATTTCGACGTGATCCCGCGCACGGTCGACGATTATCTTGCGCTTCTCGACGCCTATCCGCGCCAGGATGCCAAGGAACGGCTCGGCAATCCCGTCTGGCACATTCATGCCGGGGCGCCGCCCGCCCCGGAAATCCTGCGTCACGAGGGTCGCGGCACAGCGATTTCCTTCGGCATGCTGCTCAATCTCGCGGCGGTCGCCAACAGCGAAGACCCGCAGGTGCTCTGGGGCTTTCTGCGCCGCTACGCGCCGGATGTCTCGCCGGCGAGCCATCCGCGCCTCGACCGGCTCGTCACCTATGCGGTGCGCTATTTCCGCGACTTCGTGCGCCCAAACAAGACCTACAGCCTGCCGGACGAGGTCGAGCGCGAGGCGCTCCAGCAAATCTCCGACATGCTTGCCGCCTTGCCGAAGAGCGCGAGTGCCGAGGAAATTCAGACCGCGCTCTACGACATCGCGCGGCCGATCCCGCGCTATCAGGATTTTTCCGCAAAAGGCGCAACGCCGGAGCGTCCCGGCGTTTCCAGCGACTGGTTCAACATGCTCTATCAGGTTCTGCTCGGCGAGAATCGCGGCCCGCGCTTCGGTTCCTTCATCGCGCTTTACGGAATCGAAGAGACACGCCGGCTGATCGCCGATGCGCTGAGCGGGGAACTCGCCCGCCGGCATGCGGCATTTCTCGAAGAGAAAGGCGGCACGAACTAAGACGCGTCAAACCGACGCGCTCAGCCGCCATGTTTGGCGAGCCATAGAGCGGCGGCGTATTTCCAGGCGCTGTAAGCGCCAAGCGCGAGAAGCGCGAAAAGCGCCGCCGTGCCCAGGATCTCGACGAGAGCGCTAAAGGCGCGGCTGAAAAGCCCAGGCGGCTTTTGCGCCTCGGGAACCGTCTTTATGAGGTGTCGCTCGGCGATCTTTTGCTGCGTCTCGATATGGGCGCGCGCCGCCTGTTCGAGCGTGCCGTCCGCGGCGAGCGCCTTTTCCCGCTCGATCAGGCGGCGCGCGATATAGTCCGTCACCGCGTCGACCATGGGTTCGATGCGCTCGCTTTCGGCAATGACGACGCGCCCGAGCCGCGTGTCTTGAACGAAGCGATAGGTGCGCCGGTCGTGGCCCATTTCGACGAAGCCGATCATGTCGATGAAAAGCCGCGGCCGTTCCGTGGCCGAAAGGCCGATGTCGAACAGATCGACGTCCTTCGGAATCTCGGCCGCGACCGGCAAAATCTCGTCGCGCAGCATTTCAAGCCGCGCCACTTCGGCGCCGCGCAGTTCGGCGACAACCTTGGTGCGCTCGGCATCGTCCAGCCGGGCGCGGCGCACGGCAAGTTTCAGCTTGTCGGCAGGGCTCGAAGCTTGCTCGATCTTTTGGCTGTCGCCGACCGGCGGCGGGGCGACATTCTCCACGCGCCTGCTCCTTGGTTAAGGATTTATTTCAATTTAGAGGATTTGCGGCGCCTGGCAAATGCGTTCCGGGCCATGGCCACAGGCCCATCTCGCCTTGCGATCGCCCTAGGCGGGAACGAAAATCTCGCCTTTGCCGAGCACGGCCATATCGCCCCCGAAGCGCCGCAGGTGCGACCGGAAGAGCCGCGCCGCGGCGCGGCTTTCGGGCAGAAGGAAGCGCGCGAAAACGGCGGGGAAGCTCGACGCGAACGTGCCGCAATCGACAAAGGTCGAATCCAATTCCGGGGGCTTGGCGAGCACCAGCGTGCCGCGCCGCATGAGATAGCCGGGACTTGCGCCGACGCGGCCGAGGACCACGAGCGTTCCGGCGATGAAGCGGCTGGCTAACCAGTCTCCCGCGTCGCCCTCGATGAGGATCGTTCCGCGCCGCACCCGGTCGCCGGCGCGCCGCCCGGCATTGCCGCGCACCACGAGCAGGCCGCCGCTCATGCCGTGGATCTCGCCTTCGCGCGGCGCCCCAAGAAAGTCACCGGCATTGCCGGTAATTTCGAGTTTCCCGCCGGCCATGGCCGAGCCGGCATAGGGCCCGGCATTGCCAAAGATCGCCAGTTCGCCGCCGGCCATTTTCCGCCCCGCATTGACGCCGACGTCGCCTGCAACCGCGACACGGCCTTGCGTGAGCCCTTCGCCGACGGCGTCGAAACGTTCCGAGCCGCCTTCGAAGCGGATTTCCTCGGGCGAACCGGCGCGCAGCTTGAAAATATCGCCCACGCTTGCCTTTTCGCGCGTCGTGGCGAGGTCGATCGCCGCAATCTCCTTGGCGCTCTTGCCGTTGAGCAGATGCGGCAGCAGGGGCGAAAGGTCGAGCCGCTGCGGCGGCGCGGTTTTCAACGTCAGCACGAGGGTCACGGCAGGAGATCCTTCAGACGGAAATGAAAGGGCCCGAGCTTACCGCCATAATTGCCGGCGCTGACGCGGCGCGCGCCTTTGCGCGGCCCGAGCCTGACGATCGCCGCCAGCCCGGCGCGCATCGCACTGGCGACCGCGGCTTCGGTCAAGCCGTCGATGACGATTTCGAGCACGCAACCGATGTCGGCGTCGAGTTCCGTCTTGACCAAGCCGCGCAAGCTTGGACAAAAGGCGTCGTTGGTCGAAGCATGCAATGTCTTGTATTTGGAGCCGACTTTCGAGCCCGAGCGCACGATGCCGCCCGGAAAGGGCATGATCGCGTCGCGCACCTCGTTCATGGCTTCGATCGCCGCCTCGGCGGCGCGCAGCGTCTTTTCGTAGTCTTCCCCGCAGATCAGCAAATTGCCGCCGCCGACCGCCGCTTTGGTCATGCCGGTGGTCGCTTCGCAGAAAAATTCGCCGTCCATCACCGGGATGCGCCAAAAATGCCGGTCGCCGAATTTTTTTGAAACCTGCCATCCGTCGCCGAAATAGCGCAGCAGACTGCCGACCTTCAGACTGTCCGGCGCGTTGAGATCGGCGAAACAGGCCGAGCCCGGCGAGGTCAGGACGCATTGGCCGACGCGGTTGGTGAGCTGCGACTGCAAATCATTGCTCGACATGGCGAAGACCAGCACCCGGACGCCCGGCCGCCCGTCCGGCGTGTCGCGCGCCTCGACTTCGCAATCGATGCCCGCCTCGCAGCCGCAACCGATCACCGAAGTTGCAAAGCCCGTCATCGTCACCGCGGCTTGGCGCGCCCAGCGCTTGTTCGGGCCGGTGATGAGGAGCGCCGTGCCGCGCATCGGGAAGGCTTCGGCGAAAGTCTCGTCGATGCGCACCCCATTCTTGATCATCGGCCGCATACGACCTCCTCGAACGCGTAGTTGGGCGCGATCGCGTTCGCGGGCACTTTGAACATGTCGCGGGACAGTCCGTAGAGGTCGTCGTAATAACGGGCCAGGCGGCGGTCGGTCGCGGCGTCATAGCCCGGCTGAACGTTGAGGGCGCGGCCGAAGCGGTAATGCGTCACGCGTCCGTCGCGGACGACGAGATCGCCGTCCTTGAACACAAGATGCGCGAAGCGGAACATCTCCGCCCGGTCGGGATCGTCGTTGTAGACCGCGACGTCGGCAAGCGCGCCGGGGCTCAAATGGCCGCGATCTTTGAGGCCGAGGAGCTTTGCCGGCGCGACGCGGGTCATCGTGGCGATCTCGCCGAATGAATATTCGCGCGTGATCGAGGGCAGGGTCGTCATCTCGACCGCTTCCTTCGGCAGATCGGCGAGCCATTTGGCGCGCGCCTCGCGGCTCATGATCAGCGCGAAAAGATCCGGATAGGTCGTAAACGGCGCGCCGTTCGGATGGTCGGTCGTGAAGAAAACGCGCGTCGGGTCGTTGACGAGCAGGAAAAGCTCAAGCCCGCAGGCCCATTGCACGGCGTTGAAGAAATTGTCCGACTTGTAGAGAAAAGGCACGACGCCCGCGCCGTTCGTCTCGCCGTCGTAGATCACCGATTTGCGCGGCTTTGCCAGTTTCGATCCGTCGAACTGGCGAACGACGTCGAGCGAAACCGTCACCGTCTGCCGGAACATCACTTGGCCGACGTCGATGCTGAGCGGTTTCGGCGCGGAATTGACGGCTTCCGCGAGCCGCGCCGCGGCGGAAGAAAAACCGCGCTTGCCCTCCTTGCCGTAGGAATAAAACTGAAGATGCGCCAGATGCAGCGGCCGGTCTCCGGAGGCTGCGATCGTCCGCAGCGCGGTATCGACATTGCCGGGAACGCCGAGATTGTTGATGTGAAGATGCAGCGGGTGCGGAATGCCGAGATCGATGACGGCCTGCTGCAGAGACTCGAAAATTTTGCGCGAGGTCACCCCATAGGTCGGCACCACGTCGTCGAGATCGAAGGTGCGCGCGTTGTTCTGAAAGGCGACCGAGCCGCCGGGATTGATCGACTTTATGCCAAGGCCTTTGCTTGCCGCGAGCATGGAGCCGGCATAATCGGCGACCGCCGCCTTGCTCGCGCCGTCCCGCAGCAGAGAAAGTAGAAAATCGTCATCGCCGAGAACCGTCAGGATGCCCTTGTCGATAATGGGTATGTCGGCAAGCTCGAGATGCGCGTGCAGCGCGTGATGCGCCGCCACCGCCGGCTCGATCACCGTGGTAAAGCCCATGGCCGCATAGCGGCAGCCGGTTTCGAAGGTCGACCAGCCGGCGGTCGACAGCGGCGTCGCCGCCGGACGCGGCCGGTGGGCGCGATGATTTTCAGGCAACAGAAGGCGCGCGGTATTCACATTGCCGCCGGCGATATGCGAATGGATGTCGATGGCGCCGGCCATGACGATTTTGCCCGAAACGTCATAGACGGCGTCCGGCGTTTCGCCCTGCGGCGGCGCGACGATCCGGTCGCCGCGAATCCAGATGTCGCCGACGCCGTCGCGCTTGTTCGCCGGATCGACGACCCGCCCTCCCGCGAGGCGTATCAACATGCCTCGCTTCCTTTCGCGAGCTTGGCGTCGATGAGGGCGACGACCTCGGCGACCTGCGGCGCGTTGCTCGCCCGCGTCGCCTTGGCGAGGGTGAATGTCGCGATGTCGCGCGAATATTCGATCGCGTCGTGGTCCCGTCCCGGCGCGCCGACATCGATCCGCACCTGCGGAGCATAGGGCAAACGCGTCTGCGGCTGCGCCAGCGCGATCAGCGGGACCTGCCGCTTCCATTTCGGGGCTTCCGTGGCGTAAGAAGAAATCCAGAGCGCCGCGTCAGCCTCTCCGGCCTCGATCATGCGCATCGCATCGAAACGCCATGTATCGTGTTCGGGATAGCCGCGCCCAAAGCCCGTGCGCGGCGGGAATCCCGTCATCCATCCTGAGGTCTGGACGACACCATAAGCGTTCAGCCCCGAAACGAGTGGCAAATTCGAACAACGCGTTTTCTGATTGAGATCGAAAACGAGCCCGCCAATCATCTCGATCGTCAACCGGTCGAGCGATTCGGCCGACCAGACGACGGCGCCGAAATGCGCCGCTTTCAACGCCGCCGCGAGATCCTTGAGCTTTTGCGCGGACGAGCCGTCCGAGCGCGTCTTGCGATCGAGGACGGCGGCGCGCAGAGCGGCGACCGCCAGCGGCAATGCCGCGGGTGAGGCGGCAATCTCCGTGGCGCCGAGCGCGGCAGCTTCGCCGCGACCCGGGCCGAGCCAAAAGATTTTGCGCGGCGCTTTCTCCGCGGCGAGGCGCGGCCGCGCCGAAAGGTCGAGGCGCTCCGCCAGGTCCGGCCAGGCTTCGCTGAGTTTCGGTCCGATGAAGAGCAGGCAATCGGCGCGCAGCCGCACGTCATTGGCGGTCGTCACCATCCGTCCCGCCTGCCGCATCACGTCGATGTCGCGCAGCAGAACGTCGCTTGCGAGATGATCGTAGGCGCCGCGCAACTTCTCGGCGAGGCGGATTGCGGCGCGGGTCCCGGCGACGTCGGTGCCGAGCCCGGCGATCACCGGTAGCTGGGCCGTTTCAAGCAAACGCGCCGCTTTTGCCGCGGCCGTCTCGAGCGAGACCGCCGCGCCGTCCACATATGCCTTCACGTTGCGTTTTACTCCGTCACCGCCGCGAACAAAGGCGGAGATTTCTGCCTATTTGTCGTATTTGATGTAAGCAAAGCGCTGGTCTTCGGCCGGAGTCCCTTCGAGCGGGCCTCCCTCCTTGCCGGGTTGCCAATGCACGACCTCCTCGATTTTCTTGGCCAATGCAAAGTCCTTGTCCGTGATCCCCTTCGCCGAGTGGGTCTTAAGGCGCACCTCCACCCAGGCGTAGGACGCCGTGATATCGGGGTGATGCCATGCGGCCTCGGCAAGATGACCCACGGTATTGATCAACATCAGCGTGGCTTTCCAGCTATGCGTGCGGTAGGTGCGCCTGATCCAGCCGTCTTCATAGTGCCAACGCGGCAATTCCTTCTCGAGCCGCGCCTTGACCTCGGCTTCGGCATAGGCCTCTTCGTGTTTCGTCGCATTCATTGGATGCTCTGCCGCCGGTGACTGAACGCAGTATGGCAATATAGGGCATTTCGGTCCAGTGGACCCGCTTAATGAGGCCACGCGGGCCGGTCTGCGCCTGCGGTTGCGCGGCGCGTTCCGCTCGCCTCGAAAGCGCGCTAGATAAGACATGGCTCCGCCGCGAGGATGGGCGCGCTCGCGGCGGATTTCGTGAATTATCGCAGTGCTTTTCAACTCTTCGCGGGACAGATGCAGACGAGTGTCAAGCTGACCACATCGGCGCGTCTTCACCTTGGATTTCTGGATCTGAATGGCGGCACCGGACGGCGTTTCGGCAGCCTCGGTCTCGCCATCGACAGGCCGGTGACGTCGCTGACGATCGCACGCGCGCCCGAAACCCGCGTCGAAGGCCCGGAACGCGACAGAGTGGCCGCGCATCTCGCCAGTTTGACCGGCCGGTTCGGGCTGCGCGGCGGCTATTGCGTTACGATCCACGAGGCAATTCCCGCGCATGTCGGGCTCGGTTCGGGCACGCAGCTCGCGTTGGCGGTTGCCGCTGCACTCCGCCGTCTCGAAGGCGCGACCCCGGATGTGAATACCGACGCGCTCGCTCTGCAGCGCGGCTTGAGATCGGGCGTCGGTGCGGCGCTGTTTTCGACCGGCGGCTTCGTCGTCGACGGCGGGCATGGCGCGGGTAAGGCTATGCCGCCGATCCTCTGCCGTGTGGATTTCCCCGAGGAGTGGCGAGTAATCCTCGTCTTGGATAAGGCGGTGAAGGGCGTGCACGGGGCGAAGGAGCGCGAAGCCTTCGCCAGTTTGCCGCGGTTTCCTGCCCCGGCGGCAGGAGACATTTGCCGAAGGGTGCTGATGCAGGCGCTTCCCGCCGTTGTCGAGCGCGATCTGCCGCAGTTCGGCGAAGCCATCGGTCATATCCAGGCAATTCTCGGCAATTATTTTGCGCCAGCGCAGGGCGGCGACCGCTATACGAGCCCGAGCGTGGCCGCGGTCATGGCGCGGCTCGAACAAGAGGGCGCAAAGGGAATTGGCCAGAGTTCCTGGGGGCCTGCCGGCTTTGCCTTCGCCGCCAGCGACGATGCAGCGCAGAGACTCGTCAAGCTCATTCAGACAGATAGGCTGGCCGGCGAAAATAAAGCGCAGGCGAATCCGATCATGCTAATCTGCAAGGCGAACAATTCTGGCGCGAAGATCGAGATGATCGGCACATAGACCAGCGACGGGAAGGAACTGATGGCAAAACTCATCCTGCACATGCTGAGCCCGCTGAAACATATGAGCCCGTTCGACGTGAACATGGCGCTCGATGCCGGCTACGATTCCGTGACGCCCTACATCAACGTCGTGCTCGACGACATCATGCCGCTCGTGCAGGACGCAATGTTTTCGCGCTCGCCGCGCGACGCCGTGCGCACGGCGGTTTTCATCGGCGGCAAAGATGCCATTTTGGCGCTCGACATGATCGACAAGGCCAGGAAGGCGCTGCTGAAGCCATTCGAAATTTCCGTCTTTGCCGATCCTGCCGGGTCGTTCACCACCGCCGCCGCAATGGTCGCCTGCGTCGAAAAAGTCCTGAAGGAAAAGAAGAAACGCAGCCTCTCCGGCACGAAGATCATCGTCTATGGCGCAACCGGCGTCGTCGGCTTTTCATCCGCGGTGATTTCCGCGCTCGAAGGCGCGAAAGTAACGCTCGCCGGCTATGACGGACCGACCCGCGTCGAAAAGGCGGCCGGCGAAATCAAGAAAAGGTTCGGCGTGAGCGTCGATTTCGCCGACGCGAGCACGCATGAGAAAGTACTCGCCGCGCTCGTGGCCTCGGAGATCGCTTTCTGTGCCGGGCGTGCCGGCGTCCAGATCCTCTCGGCCGACGATGTCAAGCAGGCCAAGAACCTCTTGGTTTGCGCCGACGTCAATGCCGTGCCGCCGCTCGGCATCGCCGGCGTCGATCTGCACGACGACGGCAAGGAACTGCCGGGCGGTGCGTTCGGAATTGGCGCGCTGGCGATCGGCAACGTCAAGTACCAAACCGAATATCAGCTCTTCAAGAAAATGGCCACGTCCGACAAGGCCTTGTGCATCGATTTCCGCGACGCCTTCAAACTCGCGCGTGAGCTTGCCTGAGCCATCCATTCTCGTCGCCGCCGCGTCCGGACGGGCGCTGGCGGGGGCCGCGCGGCGGTCAGGCTTTCGTCCGCTCGTCGCCGATTTCTTCGACGATCTCGATACGCGGGCGCTCTGCCCCGCCAACGTGACGGCAGGCGGCATTGAGCAAGGCTTCGAGGCCTGCGTGCTCGTCGAAAGGCTCCAGGCGCTCGCCGCGGACGAAGCGCCGGTCGGCGTCGTCTATGGCGGCGGATTCGAGGATAGGCCCGAAATCATCGATGCGCTGGCACGGCATTTTCGAGTCTATGGCAATTGTTCCGGGGTCGTTGCCCAGGCAAAAGACCCGCGCCGGCTCGCAAAGGCCTGTTGCGACCTCGGCATCCCCCATCCTGAGATCGGATTCGACGCGCCGCCCGACGCCGATCGATGGCTCATCAAAAGGCAGGGCGGCGGCGGCGGCCTCTCCATAGCGCCGGCATCTTCGCGAAAGCCCGGGCCGCTCGACTATTATCAGCGCCGCGTGCGCGGCCGTCCGGTCTCGGTCCTGCTCCTCGCCGATGGCCAGCGCGCCCAGACACTGGGAACGAGCGCGCAATGGGCGACCCCGGACACGTCAAGGCCGTTTCGCTTCGGCGGCGCGGTGCGCCCGGCCGATGTCGATCTGCCGATACAGCAGGCTATTTGTCGAGCGGCGGAAAGACTTGCCGAGGCCTTTGCGCTCGCCGGGCTCAACAGCGTCGACTTTCTCGTCGCCGAGGACACCTTCCACGCGATCGAAATCAACCCGCGTCCCGGCGCGACTCTCGACATTTTCGCCCACCCTAGGTTGTTTGCCGCACATCTCGACGCCTGCGGCGGCCACTTGCCGAACGCGCCTTTGATCTTTACGAGAGCCGGCGCGACGGCGATCGCCTATGCGCCTTGCGATGTTGCGCACATGCCGGAGTTGGATTGGCCCGGCTGGTGCGCGGACCGGCAGAAACCCGGAACGCGCTTGGCGGCGGGCGATCCTGTCTGCACCGTCTCGGCGGAGGCCGAAGAGCCCGGGACGGCGCGCAAAATGGTCGGCGAACGTGTTGCCGCCATTCGCTCTTATCTGACAAGCTTCGGAAGCGAGGAAAGTGCGGCATGAAAAGTACGATCAGCGTCAATACGCGCGCCGGCACATTGGTGGACCTTCTGCTCGCCGATGCCGATCGGCTGCGCGTCATTGCAACCAAAGGTTCGCGCGGCGAAACCTTGGTCGATGCCGGCGCCAAAGCGATCGGCGGCCTCGATGTCGGCATCCTGATGGCCGATATTTGTATGGGAGGCCTAGGCCACGTGACGCTCACGCCCTATTCCGGCACGCCGCGCTGGCCTTTTTATCTGACCGTGCGCAGCAGCGATCCGGTGATCGCCTGTCTCGGCAGCCAATATGCCGGCTGGGCGCTTTCGCACGGCGAAGGCAAGGACGCTTTCTTCGCATTGGGCTCCGGGCCGGCGCGCGCGCTGGCACAGAAAGAGCCGCTCTTCCAGGATCTCGGCTACAAGGACAAGTCCGACCGCGCGACGCTGGTGTTGGAAGGCGACAAGCCGCCGCCGCCCGAAATCGTCGACAAAGTCGCACGCGATTGCGGGGTGGCGCCGGAGCGCGTCGCCTTCATCTATGCGCCGACCCGCAGCCTGGCGGGCAGCCTGCAGGTCGTGGCGCGCGTGCTCGAAGTCGCCATGCACAAGGTTCACGAACTGAAATTTCCGCTGCAACGCGTTCTCGACGGCGTGGCAACGGCGCCGCTGTCGCCGCCGCATCCGGATTTCGTGACCGCCATGGGGCGAACCAACGACGCCATCATCTATGGCGGCCTGGCGCATCTCTTCGTGACCGGGCCGGCCGCCGACGCCCGCGATCTCGCCAAGGCTTTGCCGAGCGTGACGTCGCGCGATTACGGCCAGCCCTTCAGCGAGATCTTCAAATCCTTCAAGGGCGATTTCTACAAGATCGACCCGAGCCTGTTCAGCCCGGCCGAGGCGGTCGTGACGGCGGTTGACAGCGGCGAGACCTTCCGCGCCGGGCAGATTTCGCAGGACCTGCTCGATGCTTCCTTCGGATGATCGCAGTGTTTTGGCAGGGCGCGAGGGCTCCGGCCCGCAGGTCGCCCTGCTGATCGACAAGGTGGAATGGCATGCGCGTGAGCTGACACGCGCCTTTGCGCGCCGCGGCGCGCGCGTCGTGCCTTTAAGGCTTTCCGCCTGCAGTTTCGACACGCGCCGGCCGAGCGGCATCGCCATCCCGGGCTTTGCGGCGCGGCTACCGGACCTCGTTTTGGTTCGCGCCGTCGGGCTCGGCACGTTCGAGTCGATCACCTTGCGGCTCGGCATCCTGCATGCGCTGACGGAGCTCAAGGTGCCGGTCGCCAACACGCCGCGCGCCATCGAGCGCTGTGTCGACAAGGCGGCCACGAGCTTTCTCTGCTTCAAGCACGCGATCCCGACGCCGCAAACCTTTGCGCTGCAAAGTCCGCGGCAGGCACGCGCGCTGGTGCGGCGCGAATGCGCGCAAGGTGCGCTTGTCCTCAAGCCGCTGTTCGGCGCGCAGGGACGCGGGCTGAAGCTCATCCGGCGCGAATCGGATTTGCCGGACATCGAAACGATGGCCGGAGTCTATTATCTGCAACGCTTCGTCGGCATTGACCGGGATGGCTATAGCGACGTGCGCGTGCTGGTCGCGCAAGGGCGTGTGCTTGCCGCCATGACGCGGCGCGCCGACCATTGGATCACCAATGTTAAGCTCGGCGCGCGGCCCGAGAAGATCGCGCTCGATGCCGAAATGCAGGATCTCGCGTTGCGCGCCGCGGCCGCTGTCGAAGCGGATTTCGCCGGCGTCGACCTGCTGCGCGGCGCCGACGGGCGATG
>JASHVQ010000134.1 GCA_030044485.1 Methylovirgula sp.
GAACAGGTCCTCGCGGAACAGGCCTTGATGGATGAGATTGCGCAGATCCTTGTTGGAGGCGGCGATGATCCGCACGTTGGTCTTGATCGAGGTGCGCCCGCCGACCGTCGTATATTCGCCCTCCTGCAGCACGCGCAGCAGCCTCGTCTGCGCCTCCATCGGCATGTCGCCGATCTCGTCGAGGAACAAAGTTCCGCCTTCGGCCTGTTCGAAACGCCCAGCCGATCGCTGATTGGCGCCGGTAAACGCGCCTTTCTCGTGGCCGAAAAGCTCGCTTTCGATGAGATCGCGCGGAATCGCCGCCATGTTGATGGCAACGAACGGCCCGCTCTTGCGCTTGCCGTAATCGTGCAAGGCGCGGGCGACGAGTTCCTTGCCGGTTCCCGACTCGCCGGTGATCATCACCGTAAGATCTGTCTGCATGAGGCGCGCCAGCACGCGATAGATCTCCTGCATGGCGGCCGAGCGGCCGACCAGCGGCATGCCTTCGATATCGGTCGGCGGCGAAGGCTTGGCGCGGCCCTTCGGCTCGCTCATCGCCCGCCCCACTATGGCGACGAGCTCGCGAAGATCGAAAGGTTTCGGCAAATAGTCGTAAGCGCCGCGCTCCGAGGCTTTGATCGCGGTCATGAACGTATTTTGCGCGCTCATGATGATGATCGGCAGCTCCGGGCGCAGCTTTTTCATGCGCGGCAGGAGTTCGAAGGCGTTGTCGTCGGGCATGACCACGTCGGTGATGACGAGATCGCCTTCACCCGCCTGCACCCAACGCCAGAGCGTCGCCGCGGTGCCGGTCGTACGCACTTCATAGCCGACGCGCGAAAGCGCCTGACTGAGAACCGTCCTTATGGCGGCATCGTCATCGGCTACGAGGATGTTCCCCCCCATTGACACACCGGCTCCCAACTAACCCTTGGCTATTTCAACTTGACGCTGCGGCCGTCGCGCGGCGCGTACATCGGCATCAGCACCCGGAAGATCGTGCGCCGCGGCTGTGATTCACATTCTATTGTGCCGCCATGATCGCCGATGATCTTGGCGACCAGTGCAAGTCCGAGGCCATTTCCCGACGTTTTGGTCGTCACGAAAGGCTCGAACAGATGCTGCTGGATTTCCGGCGGAACGCCGGGACCATTGTCGCGCACGCAAAACTGCAAAGGCAAGTTCACGGCCGCCTCGGAATTCGAGATTTTGAGGCGGACGCCGGGGCGAAAGGCCGTCGCCAGCTCGATTTCGCCGTCGCCTTGCGTCTCGCCAATGGCTTCGGCGGCGTTCTTGACGAGGTTCAAGAAGATTTGGATGAGCTGGTCGCGGTTGCCGAGCACGGGCGGCAGCGAAGGATCGTAATTCTCGGTGATGCGGATGTTGCGCGCAAATCCAGCCTGCGCGATGCGTTTGACGTGATCGAGCACCGTGTGGATGTTGACGCTTTCGCGCTCCAGCGGCCTTTGGTCCGAGAAGGCCTCCATCCGGTCGACGAGTTTGACGATCCGGTCGGTTTCCTCGCAGATGAGGCGCGTCAGGGCGCGATCGCCGTCGCTGAGCTCGGCTTCCAGCAGTTGCGCGGCGCCGCGAATGCCCGAGAGCGGGTTTTTGATCTCATGGCCGAGCATCGCGGCCATGGCCGAGACCGAACGTGCCGCGCCGCGATGATTGAGCTGCCGATCCATCTTTTCCGCCATGGAACGCTCTTGCAGCATCACGACCACGCCGCCTCCCCCGGCTTCGGAAAGCGGTGTCACGAAGAGGTCGACCATCTTTTCCGTGCCGAGCCGAGGCACGCCGAGATCGACGCGATATTCGGTAATCGCCGCGCCCGACGCCTTCACCTGATCGACGAGCGCCAAAAGGACGGAGTCGAAGGGCAGAAGATTTGAGAGCGTCTGCTGCAGCAGGATCGAGCGGCTGATGCCGAAGAAGATTTCCGCCGCCACATTGGCCTCGACCACGAAGCCGTCGCCGGCCAGGGCCAAGACGGGATGCGGCAGGGCGTTGACGATTTTCGCGGCCTCGGGGTGGAGCTCGCCGGCCGCTGTCCCCGCCTTGCGCGGTTCGACTTGGACGGAGCCGTTGGACGAGGTCGGCGAATTGGTCATGCCGCGATCCGTTCATCCTCGAACAAATGTCCCAAAAGCGCTTCGACCTCGGCGGGATTCTCGCTCCGGACGAGCCGCTCGCGCAACTCGTCCGCACGCCGATTTTGCGAATGCGCCGCATAGGCGGAAAGATGCTTGCGCGCCTGGCGCATGCCTTTTTCCCTGCCGAAAATCGTCAGCAAGGTGCGATAGTGCTGCTGCGCTGCGACGTGGCGGTCTTCGGCACTTGGGCTCGGAAAGGGGGGCCGGTGCGCGATATGCCGCGCCACTTGGCCGACGAACCAGGGCCGGCCCATGGCCGCGCGGCCGATCATGACCGCATCCGCGCCGGAAGCTCTCAGCATGTCGCGCGCCGCATCGAGGCTCGTGCAATCGCCGTTGGCGACGAGCGGCAGCGAAGTTGCTTCCCTGACTTTGCGGATCGCCGTCCAATCGGCGCGGCCTTGATAGAATTGGCATCGGGTGCGCCCATGCACGGTCAGCATGGCAATGCCCTCGCTCTCGGCGCGACGCGCGAGTTCCGGGGCATTGAGGGCAGCTTGATCCCAGCCGAGACGCATTTTCAGCGAGACGGGGATTTTCACGGCGGCGACGACGGCGCGGACGAGTTGCATCGCCAGATCGAGATCGCGCATCAGCGCCGATCCCGCTTCGCCGTCCGTAACGCGCTTGGCGGGACAGCCCATGTTGATGTCGATCATGGCGGCGCCCGAGTCCGCCGCGAGCCGGGCCGCCTCGGCGAGCCGCTGCGAACGGCAGCCGGCGATCTGGACGACATGAAGATTAATGCCGGCGCTTTGTGCACGAACCGCCGCTTGCCGGTCGCCGCGCGTGTAGAACTCGGCGTCGAGCATCTCCGAAAATGTCAGCGCCGCCCCGAAATCCTGCGCCAGACGGCGCATTCCAAGATCGGTGACGCCCGCCATAGGGGCCAGGAAGGCCCGGCCCTCAAGCCGCAGGGAACCCACCGAAAGCCCATTCCTGCCCAGAAATTCATCAGATTGGCTCATGCTTATATCATAATCATTTTTTGTGCAGCGCCACAACAGCGACATTTCGTTCATCGCGCAGCTTCAGGCAGATTTGACGCGACCTGTGAAAAACTAGAGGAAGGACCGGGCAGGAGGCTGAACGGGCGATGGAACTGGCCATTTTGGTGGTTGCGGCCGGGCGTGGCTCGCGGGCCGGCCCCGGCGCGCCGAAACAATATCGGCTTCTGGCCGGCAAGCCGCTACTTGCCCACACTTTATCCGCCCTGTTGAAAGCCGCCCCCGAGGCCAAGCTTCTGCCCGTTATCCACTCCGAAGATCTCGCTTCCTATCGCCAGTCGCTGGCTTTTCTCGACAAAGCCGATCTCGGCCGCCTTTTGCCTCCTGCTTATGGCGGCGAGACGCGTCAGGACAGCGTCCGGCTCGGCCTCGAATCTCTGGCCCGCCAGGGGCCGCCCGAAATCGTCCTGATCCATGACGGCGCGCGGCCGTTTGCAAGCCCCGATCTCATCGCCCGGGCGCGGGCGGCGGCGCGCCAGCATGGCGCGGCCGTGCCGGGGCTGGCGCTGACCGACACGGTCAAACAGGTGGATGCCGCGGCGCGCGTCATGGCGACCGCGCCGCGCGAGGCTTTTCGCGCGGTCCAGACCCCGCAGGCCTTCGCCTTCGATCTGATCCTCGCGGCGCACCGCAAGGCCGAGGCGGCGGCGCAAAACGGCTTGACCGACGACGCCGCCATTGCCGAATGGGCGGGTCATGACGTCTATGTATTCGAGGGCGAGAGAGACAACGTGAAAATCACTGGTGCGGAAGATCTGGCGCGTGCCGAAGCCGAGCTGCTCTACGGACTGGCGGACGTTCGCACCGGCCAGGGTTTTGACGTGCATGCCTTCGGACCGGGCGATCACCTCTGGCTTGGAGGCGTCAAGATCGCTTGCGACCGCGGACTGGTCGGCCATTCCGACGCCGATGTTCTCAGTCACGCAATCACCGACGCCATTCTCGGGGCGATCGGCGACGGCGACATCGGCAGCCATTTCCCGCCCTCCGATCCGCAATGGCGCGGCGCCGCCTCCGCTATCTTCCTGGCCGCGGCGCTCGACAAGCTTCGCGCCCGCGGCGGCGTGCTGGCGCATATCGACGCCATGCTGATTTGCGAGAAGCCGAAGATCGGCCCCTATCGCGAGGCGATCCGCGAAAGCCTTGCCAAAACCGCCGGCATTTCCATCGAGCGCCTTTCCATCAAGGCGACGACGGCCGAGGGGCTCGGCTTCATCGGCCGCGAAGAAGGCATGGCCGCCATGGCGATCGCCACGGTACGTCTGCCGCTTGCGCCGCGCGCCGACTGAGTCTCGGACTCACTCGATTCTCACGAGCAGCCCGCGCACCCGCGCCGAGCGGAACAAAGCGTCGAAGCTGGCGACCGCGGCGAGCAGATAGACGCCGTCCAAGGCAAGTCCGGCCCAAAGCCGCTCCCACGAGAATCCGCCGCCCGCCACGACCTGCCGCAAGCCCTCGAAGGCCTGCGTGGTCGGCAAGGCGAGCGCCAACGGCTGCATCCATCCGGGCAGCGCGCTCACCGGATAGAAGACGCAGGAGAACGGCATGATCAATCCGGTGATGCTCCACGTGAAGCTCTGGATTTTGGTCGTGTAGCGCACGATCAATCCGGTCACCAGAATGCCGACGGCGAGACCGAAAATCATCAGCACGAAGATGAAGGGGAGAAGCGCGATCAGATAGGGAAAGAAATCGTAGGAGTAGAAGAGCAGCGCGACAAGCGCCGCGGCCGCCGTACCGACGATCGCTTTCAAAAGGTTTATGGCGAGCAGGCCGGAGAGATATTCGCGCAGCGTGAGCGGCGTGGCGAGCAGACCGATGACGTTGTGCGACCAGACCTCCGCCAGGAACGAAACCGCGAGATCGCGCTGAAAGGCGCGGAACATGCCCCAGAGAATGGCGGCGCCGAGCAGAAAGCTGATCAATCCCGGGCGAAGATTGCCGTGGCGGGCGAGAAACAGCGTCAGAAATCCCCAGACGATGATGTCCATGACCGGCCAATAAAGCGTGTCGGTGACGCGCTCGAGATTGTGCTTGGCATCGTAGACGTGCCGCTCGATGACGGCCGCAATTCTATTCAACCGCATGCGGCTCGCCCCGGCTGGCGTGGATGAAGGCTTCGGAAAGGGCAGGCTTCTTGCGGTCTTCGCGCAGGATGGCGCGCGTAACTTCCGTCGGCCCGCCCATGGCGATGATCCGCCCGCGGCGCAAGAAGATCACCCGGCTGCACATTTCCTCGACGTCCACCATGTTGTGCGACGTATAAAGGATCGCGGTCCCGTGCTCGCGCTGCAATTGAGTGAGCACGTCCTTGGCAAGCGTCGCCGCGTAGGGATCGAGCCCGCCCAGGGCCTCGTCGAGCAAGAGCAGCTGCGGATCGTTGAGGAACGCCTTGGCAAGCCGCACGCGGGCGATCTCGCCGAAGGAAAGTTCGAGCATCTGCTTTGTCTCGAGTTCTTCGATGCCGAGGCGGCCGAGCAGGTTGCGGATCTTCGCGGCCCGCTCGGCGACGCCATAGAGCCGCGCGTAGATCATCAGGTTTTCGAAGACGGTGAGCCGGTTGGGAAAGCCGGCGTAGGGCGAGGCCATGTTGAGCCTGGCGAATATGTCTTCGCGGTTGCGGCGCAAGGATTTGCCGAAGATGCGGATCGTCCCGGCCGTCGGGTCGATGAAACCCAGCAGCATATGAATCGTCGTGCTCTTGCCCGCGCCGTTCGGCCCGAGAAGGCCGACGATCTCGCCCGCTTCGACATGGAAGGAAATGTCGTCGACGACGCGGCCCTTGCCGAAATCCTTGCTCAAATGGTCGACTTCGAGAACCGGCATCGTGAACTCTTCGGCGCTTTGCGCTTCAGGGAACGCCAATGTATCCTAAATTACGCAGCTCGGCTGGCCAAGGGCGGTGAATTGCGATGCTGGTTCTTTGCAACGGAATGCCGCGCAGCGCATCGACCTGGTCCTACAACGTCGTCATGGCCCTGCTGCGCACCACCGGCGAGGAGATCCACGGCGGCTACGACGAGAACCTGCATCGCTTTCTGCGCACGCTGCCGCCGTCCTGCCTGCATGCCTGCGTCAAACTCCACTCTCTGGACGGCGCCGGCATAGGTCTCGCGCAGCTGCATGCCGCCAAAGTCGTCTACACGTGGCGGAACCTGGCCGATGCGATCGCGTCCTACATGACGATGTTCGGCTTCGACTTCGAGCAGACGCTTTCGCTCATGTCGAGCTCGCTCGATCTCTATCAGCGCCACAGGCGCAACGGCGCGCTCATACTCGGTTACGAAGCCGTCGTGCAGCGCGCCGCGGAGTCGGTTGCGGCCGTCGCCGCCTATCTCGGAGTCCCAGCCTCGGCGGCGCAGATTGCGGCGATTGCCGAGGCCAACAGCTTCGACAAAACGCGCGAGAAGGTAAAGGAGATCGGCTCCTTGGACTACGGCGAACGTCTCGTTCGCCACGAGGGCACGGCCTACGATCCCGACACCCTCCTCAATTTCGAGCATATTCGCGACGGCGGCACGGGCTACGGCGCAAGCCGCCTCAACCAGACGCAGCTGCGCCGCGTCGAAGAACTGCAGCGCGCCAAAGGGCCGGCGGAAGCAAGCTGAAGCCCCTGCCCGCCGCGGTTTACCGGCGCAAATCGGCTCTACTTGACAGTTTGGCGGGTCAGTTCGGCGACCGCCCGCGTCAAGGCTTCGATCTCCTGCGCCAGCCGATTGTGCGACTTCTCGACCGCGGCCTGGGTCTGCTCGGCGCGGGCGTTCATCTTTTGAATGGCGCCGAGCATCTGTGCCAAGGCGTCGAGAATCGTGCTGTCGTTGAGCACGACCGTTTGCAGAATCTGGGACAATTCGTGCTCGGCGTCGGAAATATGGTTGAGCCTCTCCAGAATCTCGTCGCGGTCGCTCATCTCGTTCACGCCTCGACTTCTTCGAGCGCCTGTTTGGGCATCAGCTCTTCGTAAATAAAGCTCACCGGCTTGCCGGCGTCGA
>JASHVQ010000135.1 GCA_030044485.1 Methylovirgula sp.
GGCTTGGTCGAGGCGGCGGCCGTCCTGACGCGCGACGGTTTTCAAGTCTTTCCCTACACAACCGAGGATCTCGGCGTCGCCGAAAAGCTCATCGGCGCGGGTTGCGAAGTGCTCATGCCCTGGGGCTCGCCCATCGGCTCGGGGCGCGGTCTCAACAATGCCTTCGGCTTGCAGGCCTTGCGCAAGAATTTTCCGGATATGCCGCTTATCGTCGACGCCGGCATCGGCACGCCGGCGCATGCGGCGGCGGCGATGGAACTCGGCTATGACGGGGTCCTCTTGAATACGGCGGTCGCCAAGGCTGGCGATCCCGTCTCCATGGCCAGGGCCTTTGCGCTCGCGGTCGAAGCCGGGCGGCTTGCCTATTGCGCCGATCCGATCCCGCAACGCGACATGGCGGAGCCTTCGACGCCGCAACTGGGGCGGCCCTTCGCCGAGCTTCCGCGCCGTGCTTGATCGCTTCTATCCCATCGTCGACAGCGCCGATTGGATCGCCCGGCTTCTGCCTTGCGGTTTGCGCTTCGTGCAATTGCGCATCAAGGATCGGCCGGCACATGCCGTCCGCGTCGAGATCGCGACGGCCAAGGCGCTTTGCGAAAAGGCCGCCGTCCGGCTCGTCGTCAACGACTATTGGCAAGAAGCGATGGATTTGGCCTGCGACTTCGTGCATCTCGGCCAAGCCGATCTTGCCGCGGCCGATGTCGCCGCGATCCGCCGCGCCGGGATCAGGCTTGGCGTCTCGACGCATGACGAGGCCGAGCTGGCGCGGGCGCTCGAAGTTTCGCCGGATTATGTCGCGCTCGGGCCGATCTATCCCACGATTCTGAAGAAGATGGCCTTCGCGCCACAAGGCCTGGCGCGCATCGGCGAATGGAAGAGGAAGATCGGCCGGATCCCGCTTGTCGCTATCGGCGGAATCACGCTTGAGCGCGCCCAAGATGTCTTTGGAGCCGGCGCCGACATCGTATCGGCGGTTACCGACATCACGCTCGCCGCCGATCCGCAAGCGCGTGCCCGCGCTTGGGTGGAGGCGAGCCGCAGGCTGCCGGCACTGGCCATGGCCTAGCGCTACGTCTGCGCGGCCGGCTGTTCCGCGTCGCCGTTCTTTTCTTCGAAGCGGCGCAGCGCCCAGACGACCTGCGTCGTCCGCTCGGTATGGGCCGGCACGACGATCTGCTCGCAGGCACGCGGCCCGTCCGTCGCGGCGAAAAAGACGCTTTCTTCGATGCCCACGCGGCTGTCTTGGGCGGTGAACACCCAGCGGCTGTCGTCCGGCAGGTCGAGCAGGACGGCGCGTCCATCGAGCACGCTTTGCAGCCTTATGCTTGGATGGATGTGGAAGCGCAGCGCATAAGGGTAGCTAGCGCTGCGATCGGCTGCGGCCGGCCGCAGCCGATCTTCTCCTTCGAGCCGCATGCCGTCGGCGCTGAGCGTCAGGCGGCGCTCGTGGATTAAGCCGAAGGCATCGCTGTAACCGTCATGCGAAAGGACCAGGCGCGTCTTCATCGGCAAGCTCTGCCGCTCGACCCCGACATGCGCCGGGCCATAAAGAATTTCATCTGCGAACAGGCTTTCGAGCCCACGCCGGCCGGCAAAGTGACAGGAGGACGTGTCGTCCACGACGAGCGTCGAATGCGCGGCCGTCATCCGCGCCGCGGCGCGGCCGGCGCCGCGATATACGTCGGGGGCGCCGCAATTGACGACGAGCCGTTGCGGCCCCACCGAAAATTCGAACGAAAGGCAACCGGCGTGCGCCAACGTCGAAAATTCCGGAGGCGGCGGCCGGCCCGCATCGACGATGAGCAGGCTCGGGCCTGCTTCGACGCGCTGATAGCCGGAGTGCGGGGCATTGTTGAGGGCCTTGGCGCGCACGTCGTCATAGGCAAGCACGGTGGCGAGAACGTCCGGCGCGGTCACGCCCATGCCGTTGAAGAGCGCCAGCGTTCCATCGCCATGCCGCAACATGCGCAGCATGGGCAACATGCGGTCGATGGCGTTGAGCAATTGCGGAGGCGGCGCGACGGCGCGCGCCGCATAGGCTTGACGCAGCGGCAGGAGGTCGAGCAAGAGGCGGATCAGCGCTTCAGGATTGCGGCTGATATGTCCGCCGTCGGGAAGTATCTGGCGAGAGAGTTCGTCGGCGAGCAGGCGCGTGCCGCGGCGCTGCGCGCCCGGACTTGCCGGCATGCAGAGACCGAGTTCGGCAAGGCCGATCGCCGCGAAGAGTCGCTCTTCGCCGCAAACGAGGCCGGCGGAGACCTGGCGCTCGAGAAATAATTGGGCGCGCGCCAGGGCGCGCATGAAGCGCCTGTAGAAGACCTCGTCGGCGCTTTCCAGAATGATCGGAGATTGCGAAAGAAAGGACAGCGTTCGGCGCACGACGACGCGCGGCTCCCAGACGGCGCTGCCGTTCGACCTCTCGCTCGTAGTCAAGAAGTCGCCGACCAGGGCACGCGCATTGGCGCGCGCCAAAGCCGTGTCCGCGGCGCGCAAATGCCGCAGCCAGCCGAAACTGTTCAGCGCCCGCGCCCAGCCCGGCGAGGGGGATTCGACCTCGAAGGGGGAGCGGCCATGCAGATTCACGACTTTGCCGGCAAGCGCGAAATAGCCGGAGTAAATCTCGCTAGCGATCGTCGAGTCGGAGGTCCGAATGTCCTGCGGGGCGATCAGCAACCGCTCAGGCGGACTCATGCGCGCCGCCGCCAAAGCAAAGGACGGCAAGGTTGCAAGGCGACGCAACCGGCGGCCGACGTGCGCGGTGATTCGCCCGATCAAATGCAGGTTGTGATTCATTTTTGCGGGATTCAGACGGTCAGCTCCCGGGTGCATCGAATCGCCCGAGCTTTGGCCAAAATCCGACCGAAAGCAACGTCAGCGGGCCTGCGATGACTCGCGCATGAGCCTTGCGGCGAAGAATCCGTCGAGGCCCGCTTGACGCGGATCGACCGCCGGCAGATGCGAGGGCAGGGTGCGCAGTTCACCCTCGGCATTCAAAAGCTCGCGCAAACCGCCGACTTCCTGCGCCCTTATAGGCGAGCGCGTTATGTCCGGATTGCGGCGCAGCAGATCCGAAATCTGCTGCTCGCCTTCTTCCGGCTCGATTGAGCAGACGCAATAGATAAGCGTGCCGCCGGGCCGCAGCAGTTCAAAGGCCTTGTCAAGCATGCGCCTTTGAAGAGCGGCAAGCTTTGCGACGTCGCTCTGCTTCTTTATCCAGGCGATATCCGGATGCCGGCGGATCGTGCCGGTGCCCGAGCATGGCGCATCAAGCAACACGGCGTCGAACGCAGCCCCGTTGAGCGCGAGAATGTCGGAGACAACGATCTCGGCCTCGAGCCGCAAGCGTTCGAAATTGGCCGCCAAAAGCTTGAGGCGTTCGGCGGAGCGGTCGATGGCGACGACTCGTGCCCCGCGTGCGGCAAGCTGCATCGCCTTGCCGCCCGGCGCCGAGCAGAGGTCTGCGATCCTCATGCCCGGGCTGAGGTCGATGAGGGTGGCGGGCAAAGCCGCGGCGGCGTCCTGTACCCACCAAGCGCCCTCGGCGTATCCCGGCAATTCGGCAATCGGCCGGTGCGTCGCAAGTCGAAGCGAACCGGTGGGCAAGAGAGTCGCGCCAAGTTTTTCCGCCCATGCCGCCGCGTCGGATTTGACGCTGAGGTCGAGCGTCGGTTCGAGGCGGTTGGCGGCGGCTACGGCCTGCGCCGTCGCCTCGCCATAAAACTTGCGCCAGCGCGCGGCGAGCCAGGCGGGCGTGTCGTGCGAGAGCGCCGCGCTGTCGGCGAGCACCGATTCGCGGCGCCGGATGAGGTTGCGTAAGACTCCATTAACAAGCGAAGCATAAGGAACAGTCTTCTGGTCGAGGCGCATCATGCGGACGGCGAGATCGACGGCGGCGTGGTCAGGCACATCGAGAAACAGAATTTGCGCCGCTGCGATCGTCAGGCATGATTCGATCTGCGCGGCGGCGTTCTTCGGCAGCCCGTTGTCGAGAAGCGCCGCCAAGGCTTGGCGGATGGTCCCGAGTCTGCGCAGCGCCACGGTGACGATCGAGCGGACCAGGCCGACATCGCGCGGTTCAAGTCCCGAAAGCCGCGATAGACCCGCGCCCGCCGCAAATAATTCGTCGAGCCCATGGCCGCCAAAGATCACGTCGCGCAAGATCGCGGCGGCCGCGGCGCGCGCCGCAAGGCCCGGAACCGATAGCATATCTTGGCTGCTTGGCCGCAGGGTCGCGCGTGGCGGCCTTGTCATGGGAAGGTTCCACCGCAAACCGGATCGTCCTTCCCGTCGTGGCCTAGCGACACGGCTGATCCCGCATGATTCGAATTCGATTGTAACATCGTCGCACGTTTCAGCGAAAATCGGTATTGACGAAGATGCTCGTCATGCTTCCGCCGCTTTGACGAGCGTATGACGAGCGCAGGGGCCTTCTGACAGAGAGTTGAGATGAAATTCAAGGAACAAACATGCCGCAGCGAGACGGCAGCGCTACAGCGGCAGAACCTGGATCCGGCGGCGCAACGCGCCATCCAGGAAGCGCAAGAACGGCGTCGCCGCGCCGCCGAGATGATGCACGCGCGTCCGATCGAAGTGGGCGGCCGCAAAGGTCTCGATCCAGTGCGCTACGGGGATTGGGAAGTCAGAGGACTGGCAAGCGATTTTTGAAGCCGGCGCTCAGCTCGACAGGCCGGCGAGCAGAGTTGGCAGGTCGAGCGGCCTGAATCCGTAATGTTTCAGCCAGCGGATGTCGGCGTCGAAAAAGGCGCGCAGGTCCGGCATTCCATATTTCAGCATGGCAATGCGGTCGATCCCGATGCCCCAGGCAAATCCCTGGTAGACTTCGGGATCAAGCCCGCAATTCTTCAAGACTTTGGGATGCACCATCCCGCAGCCGAGAATTTCCAGCCAGTCCTCGCCTTCGCCAAAGCGGAACTCACCCGACTTGCGGGAGTATTGGATATCGACTTCCATCGACGGTTCGGTGAAGGGGAAATA
>JASHVQ010000009.1 GCA_030044485.1 Methylovirgula sp.
ACGCCGCACTGCATGCCCTGTCGCAGGACACGAACGAGACCTATTGGGAAATCCGCAATCCGGAAGGCCGGCACGCTCTGGCCGTCGGCCTTAACGCGCCGATCACCGTCAAGATCGCCGGCCATGCCGGTTATTACTGCGGCGGCATGAACGCCAAGGCGACGATCATCGTCGAAGGCAATGTCGGCGTCGGTGTCGGCGAGAACATGATGTCGGGCGAGATCCGCGTCGCCGGCGATGCCAGCCAATCGGCGGGAGCCACCGGCCACGGCGGCCTGCTCGTCATCGAGGGAAATGCCGCGGCGCGCTGCGGCATTTCGATGAAGGGCATCGACATCGTCGTCAAAGGCTCGATCGGACACATGTCGGCCTTCATGGCGCAGGAAGGCAATCTCGTCGTCTTGGGCGACGCCGGCGAAGCCCTGGGCGATTCGATCTATGAGGCGCGGCTTTTTGTGCGCGGCGGGGTCAAGAGCCTGGGCGCCGACTGCATCGAGAAGAGGCTGACGAGCGAAGACGAGGCGATCCTCGCTTCGCTTCTCGAACGCGCCGGCTGCGCCGACGCGCCGCTGGGCGAGTTCCGGCTCTACGGCTCGGCGCGCCGCCTCTATCATTTCCACGTCGATAACGTCGACGCCTATTGAGGCCCCGTGATGAACGCCCCGACCCAAAGAACGCATAGCACCGTCCCGCGCATTTCCGCGACGTTCGACAAATACGTTATCTCCGAAATACAGCGCGCCGCGGCGACCGGCATCTACGACATCCGTGGCGCCGGGGCGAAGCGCAAGTTGCCGCATTTCGACGACCTCCTGTTCCTCGGCGCTTCGATTTCGCGCTACCCGCTCGAAGGCTACCGCGAGCGCTGCGGCACCAACGTTACGCTCGGCACGCGTTTCGCGCGCCGTCCGCTCGAACTCAAGATCCCGATTACCATCGCCGGCATGAGCTTCGGCTCGCTCTCGGCGCCCGCCAAGGAAGCGCTGGGGCGCGGCGCTTCGGCGATGGGCACGTCGACGACGACCGGCGACGGCGGCATGACGGACGAGGAACGCTCGCATTCGAAGACACTCATCTACCAATATCTGCCCTCGCGCTACGGCATGAACCCGCACGATCTCAGGCGCGCCGATGCGATCGAGATCGTGATCGGGCAAGGCGCCAAACCCGGCGGCGGCGGCATGTTGCTCGGCCAGAAGATCACCGAACGCGTCGCCAAGATGCGCAGCCTGCCGCCCGGTATCGATCAGCGCTCCGCCTGCCGCCATCCCGATTGGACGGGGCCCGACGACCTCGAGATCAAGATCGAGGAGCTGCGCGAAATCACCGATTGGGAAAAGCCGATCTTCGTGAAGGTCGGCGCGAGCCGCCCCTATTACGACACCGCTCTCGCCATCAAGGCCGGGGCCGATGTCGTCGTGCTTGACGGCATGCAGGGCGGGACGGCGGCGACGCAGGAAGTCTTCATCGAACATGTCGGCCTGCCGACGCTCGCCGCCATCCCGCTCGCCGTCAAGGCGCTGCAGGAGCTCGGCCTGCATCGCAAGGTGCAGCTCGTCGTCTCGGGCGGCATCCGCAACGGAGCCGATGTCGCGAAAGCCTTGGCGCTCGGCGCCGACGCGGTCTCGATCGGCACCGCGGCGCTGATCGCGCTCGGCGACAATGATCCGGCGCTGGAGAGCGAATACCAGAAGCTCGGCACCACCGCCGGCGCCTATGACGATTGGCACGAGGGGCGCGATCCCGCCGGCATCACGACGCAGGATCCGGCGCTTTACGCGCGGCTCGACCCGATCAATGCGGGACGCCGGCTCGCCAATTTTCTCGCCGTGCTGACGCTCGAGACGCAGACGATCGCGCGCGCCTGCGGCAAGAGCCACGTTCACAATCTCGAACCGGAAGACCTCGTCGCGCTCAACGTCGAGGCGGCGGCCATGGCGCGCGTGCCGCTCGCCGGCACGAATTGGATACCAGGCAAGGATGCGGGTTGAATGTAGGGGACTTAGTCATGACCAGCGAGTTGCAGAAACAGGCCAAAGATCGCGGCATAAAATATTTCCTGATCTCGTTCACCGATCTCTTCGGCACGCAGCGTTCCAAGCTGGTGCCGGCCGAGGCGATCGACGCGATGGCCAAGAGCGGCGCGGGCTTCGCCGGTTTCGCGACCTGGCTCGACATGACGCCCGCCGATTCCGACATGTTCGTCATTCCCGACACGAGCAGCTTGATCCAGCTGCCGTGGAAGAAGGACGTGGGCTGGTTCGCCGGCAACCCCTGGATGGACGGCAAGGAAGTCGAACACGCGCCGCGCAACGTGCTGCGCCGGGCGATCGCCGCCGCCGCCGCGCAGGGCCTGGAGCTGAAAACCGGCGTCGAGTGCGAATTCTTCCTGGTCGCGCCGGGCGGCGACAGCATTTCCGATCCGGGCGATCTACAGGCCAAGCCCTGCTACGACCAGTCGACGCTCATGCGCCGCTACGACGTGATCTCGGAAATCTGCGACAGCATGTTGGAATTGGGCTGGAAGCCCTACCAGAACGACCACGAGGACGCCAACGGCCAGTTCGAGATGAACTGGGAATATGACACCTCGCTGGTGACCGCCGACCGCCACTCGTTCTTCAAATACATGGTGAAGTCGATTGCCGAGAAGCACGGGCTGCGCGCCACCTTCATGCCCAAGCCCTTCCCGCATCTGACCGGCAACGGCTGCCACGCCCATGTTTCGCTGTGGAAGGACGGCAAGAACGTATTCGCCGATCCCAAGGGCGAGCTCGGCGTCTCGAAACTCGGCTATCAATTCCTGGGCGGCCTGCTGGCGCATGCCGAGGCGCTGACGGCGATCTCCAATCCGACCGTCAACAGCTACAAGCGCATCAATGCGCCGGTGACGCTCTCGGGCGCCACGTGGTCGCCCAATACGGCGACCTATACCGGCAACAACCGCACGCATATGATCCGCATTCCCGAAGAGGGGCGGTTCGAACTGCGCCTCGCCGACGGATCGACCAATCCGTATCTTCTGCAGGCGGCGATCCTCGTGGCCGGGCTGGACGGCATCAAGAACGCCAGCGACCCGGGCAAACGACTCGACGTCAACATGTATACGCACGGCCATCTGATCGAAGGCGTCAAGAAACTGCCGCTCAATCTGCTCGACGCGCTGCGCGCCTTCGAGCGCTCGGCGCTTTACAAACATGCCTTCGGCGCGGAATTCGTGACCGCCTACGTAAAACTCAAGATGGAGAACTGGAACGAATATATGCGCTACCTCACCAAGTGGGAGGTAGAGACAACGCTCGACTGCTAGGTGGCGTCGCAACGCGTCATTCAGCCGGGCGGGCGGATTTTGACGCCGAATTCGGCGGCGCTCGCCAAGAGCCAATGGCAGAAGTCGGGCACGAAGCTGCGCGCCACGGCAATCTCAAAGGTCGGGGCGGCGTCGATCTGCCAGAGGATCACGCCGAAATGCGCGCAGCTTGCGATGGCCGCATCGCCGGGAGCAAAGGCGCGCGGATGAAGATCGACGCCCACGCCTTTCTCCAGCGCGGCGCGCAGCTTCGGTCCGCTGAGGCGTAGAATCGCGTAGCCGCTCGACTGATCGCTGACGGCGGCCGCCTCTCCTAGATCGCGCCGCAGATCCTCGACGAGCGTCTGGCGCGCGCTCACCGCGAGCCAGGCGCGCGGTCCGATGCCCACGAAAGCCAGATCGCCGGCGGCGCTGCGCTTCGCCCCCTCGCGAAGCTCCAATCCGCGCGCGGCGCGCAGCCGGGCCGCGATGTCGGCGACGCGGGCGCGCGCGATCACCGTCGCGGCCTGCGCCGCGGCGCGCTCGGAGAGCGTCACGCCCGCGGATTGTTCAGGCCCGATGTCGCCCAAGAGGCCCGCAAAGGCCGAGCGCGGTTCAAGCGCGAATGTCTCAGCCATGCAGCCGCGTCCCCTCCGGATCGACGAAGGCGGGCGAGACGACATCGACTTCGACGTCGGCGTCGCGGAGCGGATCGTAGGCGCGCAGCCGCTCGCCGATGCGCTGCGGCCCGCGCTTCAGGAGGCCGAGCCCGATCCACGCATCGAGATGCGGCGAAAAGGCGACCGAGGTCATATAGCCTTCGTCGTTCTCGACCGTCGGCTTGGCGCCGAGCCCCAGGAAGTGCGCGCCGGCGCGCAAGCGCTCGGCCGGATCGGTGGGCATGAAGCCGACCAAGGTCGGCCGTTCGGGATCGGTCAGGGCGGGGCGCTGCGCCATCGCGCGGCCGATGAAATCCTTTTTCGTCGACAGAAGCTTGCCAAGCCCGAGGTCGGCGGCGGTCGTCTGTCCGTTGAGCTCATTGGCCGAGACGTGGCCCTTTTCGATGCGCAACACGCCGAGCGCCTCGCTGCCGTAGGGCGCCGCGCCTAGCGACGCGCCGGCCCGCAGCAGCGCGTCCATCAGGCTTGCGCCGTAATTCGCGGGCACGGCGATTTCATAGGCGAGCTCGCCCGAGAAGGAGAGACGAAAGAGGCGCAGATTGACGCCGCCGAATTTGATTTCCGCGCAGGCGAGATAGGGAAAGGCGCCACTGTCGAGATCGAGGCCGCCGCCCAGAAGATTCTCCAAAAGCTCGCGCGACCTCGGGCCGGCCACCGCGTATTGCGTCCATTGCTCGGTCACCGACGCCATCGCGACATCGAGTTCGGGCCACACGACCTGATGGCAGAATTCGAGATGCTGCATCACTTTGACGGCATTGCCAGTGGTCGTCGACATCACGTAGCGCTCCGGCGCCAGCCGCGCCGTCGTTCCGTCGTCGAGCACGAATCCGTCGTCGCGCAGCATCACCCCGTAACGCGCCTTGCCGACGGCGAGGGTCGAGAACGTGTTGGCATAGACGCGGTCGAGAAAGACGCCCGCGTCGCGCCCCTCGATCTCGATCTTGCCGAGCGTCGAGACGTCGCAGATGCCGACGGCTGCGCGCACCGTGCGCGCCTCGCGCGTCACGCTTTCCAGCCAATCCTTTTCGTCGGCGCGCGTGAACCAGCGCGGCCGCAGCCATTGTCCGGCTTCGACCATGGTCGCGCCATTGTCGAGCGCCCAGGCGTGTCCGGCCGCATAGCGCGTCGGCTTGAAATGCGGCCCGACGTTCGGCCCGGCGAAGGCGCCGATGGCAATCGGCACATGCGGCGGCCGAGCCCGCGTCGTGCCGGCCGCGGCGACGCTCTGCCCCGTCAGATGCGCCATGAGCGCATGGCCGTTCATGTTGGAGGTCTTGCCCTGATCGGTCGCCATGCCGAGCGTCGTGTAGCGCTTCAAATGTTCGAGCGCGCGGAAGCCTTCGCGATAGGCGATCTCGACGTCCTGTGCCGTCACGTCGTTCTGCAGATCGACGAAGGCCTTGTGGCGCCCTTTATCGACCTTCCAGATCGGCATTGACCCCGTGGTGCCTTCGCGCGTCTGGGCGAGCGGGCGTTGGGCGAAGGTAAAGCCCAAATCTTCGGCCGCCGCTTTGCCGGCTGCCGCGCCTTCCGACAGACAATCGGTGAGCTTGAAATGGCCAGCGGCGGCGCCGGCGATGCTCATCCCCGCCGGG
>JASHVQ010000136.1 GCA_030044485.1 Methylovirgula sp.
TGCTGCAAAACGCGCTCGACGCGCTGACCCGGGCCGGCGCCGAGATCGCCGGAAACAACGAGGGCATCCGCGTGCGCCGCAACGGTTCGGGGATCGAGCCCGTCGATATAGAAACCGCGCCCTTCCCCGGCTTCCCGACCGACTTGCAGGCGCAATTCATGGCGCTGATGACCAAGGCCAAGGGCCGTTCGCGGATCACCGAGACGATCTTCGAGAATCGTTTCATGCATGTGCAGGAGCTGGCCCGACTCGGCGCCCGCATAAAACTCGACGGCGACGTCGCGCATGTCGAAGGCGTCGCCGAACTGCAAGGCGCGCCGGTGATGGCAACCGATCTGCGTGCCTCGGTCTCGCTCGTCATCGCCGCACTGGCGGCACGCGGCGAGACCATGGTCAACCGCGTCTACCATCTCGACCGCGGCTTCGAACATCTCGAAGAGAAACTCGGCCGTTGCGGAGCCATCGTCGAGCGTCTTCCCGGCGCGGGCTAGGCGGCTTGAACTTGGGCCTTTCGACACCAAATCAAGAGCCATGGCCCTTGCCGGAGGATCGTCCCGATGTCTGAACTCTTGCGCCTGATTGCGCTCGACGCGGAGGACCTGGCGATCATTTCCGCCAATCTGCAGGATGCCTGCGTAAAAATCCGCGACATGACCTATCTGCCGCGCGCCAAGCGATTCGCGCTGGTTGCCTCGCGTTTCGACTGGGTGGCGGCGGCGGAAGGCCGCAACGAGCGCTGCCGCGCCGGCCTGCATTTCGAGCGCGTGCTCAAGGCGACCTGCACGGGCCTTGCCCAGGACGCCAAGGACGAGTGCCTGAGCCTTCTCAGCGTCTCCTACAAGGTCACCGACGCGCCGGGCGGGCACGTGACCCTCACCTTCTCGGGCGGCGCGGCGGTGCGGCTCGAAGTCGAATGTTTGGAGGCGCAGATCGCCGATATCGGTCCGCGCTGGCCGGCAAAATCCTGCCCGGACCACAAGTTCGACGAAGCGGCAACCCGGGCGAGCTGAACGGCTTCGCAAACCGCGGGCGGCCTTGCGAAGAATATCGCGCTATAAGAGCGCTATGTTTCAGAGTTTCTATCAATCCTTCGCGGAGACCGCCGATTCCTCGCAATCGGCGGCGCGGCTCGGCCTGCTCCGCAAGGAACTCGCCCGGCAGGGCCTGTCCGGTTTCATCGTGCCGCGCGCCGACCGCCACCAGGGCGAATTCGTGCCGCGCTCCGAGGAGCGGCTCGCATGGCTCACGGGGTTCAGCGGCTCGGCCGGTCTGGCCATCGTCTTGAAGGGCCGCGCTGCCCTTTTCGTCGACGGGCGCTACACCTTGCAAGCCAAGGATCAGGTCGATCTTTCGCTGATCGAGCCTGTCGCGCTTGGCGTGACGAGCCCCGAGACTTGGATCGAGAAGAGCCTGAAGCCGGGTGCCAAGCTCGGCTACGACCCCTGGCTGCATACGCCAAGCCAGATCGAGAGATTTGAGAAGGCGGCCGAGGCGGCCGGCGCCGAACTCGTCGCGCTCGCCGCCAATCCGATCGACGCGATCTGGCGCGACCGGCCGAAACCGCCGCAAGGCGCGGTCAGCCGTCATCCGCTACGCTTTGCGGGCGAACCCGCGGAAAAGAAGCTCAAGCGCATCAAAGCGGCGCTCGGCAAGGCCGACGCGCTTTTGATGAGCGATCCGCACGCCATCGCCTGGACCTTCAACATCCGCGGTAAGGACGTCTCCTATACGCCTTTGCTGCTTGCCTTTTCGCTCCTCCCGAAAGCGGGCAAGCCGCGCCTCTACGTCGACGCCGCAAAGCTCGGCCCCGAGGTCCGCGCCTATCTCGGCCGGCTCGCCGAAATCGCTCCCCCGGAGCGTCTTGAGAAGGATCTTATCGCCCTCGGCAAAGATCGTAGGCGCGTGCTCTTCGACGCCGCCAAAGCACCCGTGAAGCTGACGCGCCTTCTCAAAGAGGGGGGCGGCGAGCCGCTCATCGGGCCCGATCCGAGCGCGCTCATGAAAGCCCGCAAGAACGCCGCCGAACGCCGCGGCGCGCGCCAGGCGCAGCGCATCGACGGGCTCGCCATGGTTCGCTTTCTCCACTGGTTTTCGGCCGAGGCTCCGCAAGGCAAGCTCACCGAAATCGCCGCCGCGCAAGCGCTCGAAACCTTTCGGCGCCAGTCGCGCAAATTGCGGGATCTCTCCTTTCCGACCATCTCGGCGGCCGGCCCGAATTCGGCAATTCCGCATTATCGCGTAACGCTCGCCACCAACCGCAAGATCAGGCACGGCATCTTCCTCATCGACTCCGGCGGCCAATATGAGGAAGGCACGACCGACATCACGCGCACGCTCGCGGTGGGCAGGCCGACGGCGCTGATGCGGGATCGATTCACGCGCGTGCTCAAGGGCCATATTGCGATTGCCCGCGCCGTCTTTCCGAAAGGCACGTCGGGCGCGCAGATCGATGCGCTGGCGCGGCTGGCGCTCTGGCAGGCGGGCTTCGACTTCGACCACGGCACCGGCCACGGCGTCGGCTCCTACCTTTCGGTGCACGAGGGCCCGCAGTCCATTTCAAAGGCGGGCGGCGCGGCGCTCGAAGAAGGCATGATTCTCTCCAACGAGCCCGGCTACTACAAAGCCGGAGCCTTCGGCATCCGCATCGAAAATCTGCTGATGGTCGAGCCCCGCAAAATTCCTGGCGCCGAGCGCATCATGTTCGGCTTCGAGACTTTGACGCTCGCGCCCATCGATCTTTCGCTCATCGAGGCCAAGCTTCTCGAGCCCGAAGAGATCGCCTGGCTCAACGCCTATCATGCGCGGGTGCGCAAGGCGCTTTCGCCGCATCTTGAGCCCAAGGCGCGCAAATGGCTGGCGCGCGCCACGCGCCGCATTGCCAAGTAACTTACGAGCGCGCGCTGTTCTTGAGGATGTCGCGCAGCGACCATTGCCCGCTCTGGCCGACGATTTCACCGCGAATGTCGTCGAGCTTCCAGGCCTTGCCTTCCTTGACGAAGTCGTAATGGACGACGGAGGAATCGTCCGACGAATTGAAATGCGCCGCGATGCTGACCCGGTCCGGCTGCTGGGACTCGACGGCTATATCCAAATCCTGAACATCGGATCCGTTGGTGATCGGATCGAAATCGAGAATGGAGCCGCCCGGCGACTGCGCTTGCCTGGCAGCCACCGCCGCGGCCAGATCCTTCGAGAAATAAAGATGCCGGACTTTTTCATTGTCGAAGGCCGAGGGGCCGGAATAGCTGCCGTCCGCTCCCGCCGAAATCCGGTAGATCGAGGCGACAATGTCGCGCGGTCCGCGCGCGCCGGTCAGTTTCATGCCCGCGTCGGCTCTTGCAATATGTTTGGCGGGCTTGGCGGCGGGTGAAGCGGCTTCGGCCGGCGCCGCGGCTTCGGCGGGCGCGGCTTCGGCCGGCGCGGCCGTTTGTGACTCCGCCGCCGGCGGCGGAACTGCGGGTTTGGCCTTCGCGACCCTGGCGGATTTTTTGGCCTGAGCCGTCTTGGCCTTTTTTTCGACCTTGGTCGGCGGCTGGGGCGCCTGTGCCTGGGACTGAAGACCGGAACCCGGAGGCGGCGGAACGGCGGCGGGCGCTGGCGCGGCGGCGGGCTGCCCCGCCGCCGATGCCGGCTGATTATACATCTGGAATTGTGCCACATCCGGCAGGCCTCCGAGGCTCGGTGGCGGCGGGACGGGCTCGTTTTGAGCGGGCTGACTGCCAGATTGGTCCGGCGAAGGGGGTTGGCTCTGAGCAAGGGCCGGGAGAGCGAGGAGCAGCGCGCTCAATGCGCCGAACGCCAAAATTAGCCGCCGATGTCGCATGACCACCCCCTCATGAGGGGACGCATCCGGCTGCGCCCCTCGTCTTGTACGATTTCCGCTACGATTTCTGGCGTCTTCCGCCCTGCTTTATCTGAACCGTGCTTGCGGCGCGATCGCGCCCGATCCCCGCGTGATCGGCAAAAGCCCAGCCCTTCCAGGCTTGAGCCAGATCTTGTCGAGATCAAGGCCATCTAGGCGTCGGCCGCAGCGGCAAGCTTCAGCCAATCCTCTTCGCCGATCGTCTCTATACCGAGTTCGGCGGCTTTGGCGAGTTTCGAGCCGGCGCCCGGACCGGCGACAACGAGATCCGTTTTCTTCGACACGGAGGCGGCGACTTTGGCGCCGAGCCGCTCGGCCTGCGCCTTGGCCTCGTCGCGCGTCATATGTTCGAGCGCGCCGGTAAAGACGATCGTCTTGCCGGCGACCGGGCTTTTCGAGACGATCTCTTGCATCGGCAGGGGCGTCACCTGCTTAGGCAGCAGCGCATCGAGTTCATCCTCGTTGTGCTTCTCTGCAAAAAAATCGGCGATCGCCTCGGCCACGACCTCGCCCATGCCCTCGATATTGTCGATCTCGGCGCGCGCCTCCGAGCCCGGCTTGGCCGCTCGCGCCGTGGCGCGAAGCGCCGCAAATGTTCCGAAATGCCGCGCCAGGCGGCGCGCGTTGGTCTCGCCGACGTGCCTGATACCCAGAGCATAGATGAAGCGGTTGAGCGGGATCTGACGGCGGGCCTCGATCGCGGCGAAGAGATTGCCGACCGAAGTCTCGCCATAGCCTTCGCGGTCGGCGAGCTTGGTCTTGGCATGGGCGTCCCGCGCGGCAAGCGTGAAAATGT
>JASHVQ010000137.1 GCA_030044485.1 Methylovirgula sp.
GCGTTCTGCTCGTCGATGGCCTGGCGCACGGCGGGGATGCCCCCGCGCAGCAACTGCTCGGCCACGGGGATCTGCTCGGGGCTCAGCGCCGCCAGAGCGGCGTTGCGGTGGGTGGTCACCGGCTCGAGGCGTCGCGGGCGGTCGCGTCGGGGGCGTTCGCCTCGTCCGGGTCGATCGCCGCGCTCGGGTCGGTCGCCGCGCTCGCGATCGTCGTCGTCGCGCTTGCGCAGCATCGCCGAAGGGCCCGCTTCCAGCGCGTCAACCCGCACCGTCAGGAAGCGGATGACGTCCTCGTTGATGCCCATCTGCCGTTGCATCTCGGCAACCGCCCTGGCGGGGGCGTCGATGTTGAGCAAAGTGAAATGCGCCTTGCGGTTCTTCTTGATCCTGTAGGCGACGGATTTGACGCCCCAATATTCGATCTTTTCGACCTTTCCGCCATGCTGCTCGATGAGGCCTTTGAACTGTTCGCTCAAGGCTTCGACCTGCTGGGCGGAAACGTCTTGGCGCGCCAGATAGACGTGCTCGTAGAGAGCCATGGATTGCCTTTCCTTTGGCGCGGCCCGGCGCAAAGCCCTTCGAGCCTCGGAAAGGCTCGACGAACGAAGGCGGAGACACGGGAAGACGGGAAACCCTGCGCGCCTTGGCGCACCTTCCGTTCAGCCTCCAGCCGAGGCCGCCGGCGGGCGAACCCGCCGAATGAAGCGCGCTTTATACTTGGACGAGACGCAAAATCAAGGCGCGATCCGCCGCCTTGTTGGCGCCTTCATGGCGTGGCTTCTGGCCGATGATCCGCTTGGTTCTTGAAGCCATGATTTTAAAGCCGGTCGCCGTGCTCTGCGCGCTTTGCGCCTTGGCCTTTCCGGCCAAGGGCGGCGAGGCTTCGAGTCCGCCGTATTCCGCTCTTGATCTTCCGGTGCCGGCACCCGCCGCGGCGCATCCCAACTCCGTCGGCGCCGAGAATTCGGCTGCTTCGGGGGGCGCCGTTCCGTCGGCCGAGGGGCAAGGAGCCCCATCAGGCATTCATGTGACCTTGGGCGACGTCAACGTAAGCGTGCATATGATGGGCGGGGCAGGGGTCGGCGGGACGATCGGCCGTTAGCCGGACGCCCGGCGCCAGTCCGCTAAACGCAAGGCCCCCATTCGCCGCTGGCGCGAATACGCCAAGCTTTCACACCCGCCTTGGCGACCACGGTGCGGCCGCTCTTGGCCATCGCGACGAGATGCTCGAAGACGAGCGGCGTGCGCCAGGCAAGCGGCGTCGCCGGATCGCAGACGGCGTTATATTGATCACATTCCTCGTCTTCCATCAGAATCGTGCCGACGAGGTCGGGGCGCAGTTTCGGGCTCATGGCCCGATCGCCCTTCCACAGGCATTCGAATTCGCGGCAGACGTCGGGCCGTTGCGCATAGATGCGACAACCGCCGCCAGTGAGACAATTCTTGCAGGCAGGCCCGGCCGGCTTTTCCAATTCCTCGATCTCGAGCACCTTGCAGCACATGCTGCACGCACCGCACGCTTTTCCAGGTATGTCCATTCGCACCCGCCCCGCACGACTCCCGACTCTCTATGCAACAATCGTGCATGAGGACATAACGCGAAGGCAACAGAAATCCGCGCGAATTTGCAGTTAAGCCGGGAATGCTTGACAGGGTGCGCCCGGCAATGTCACTCGCACGCCGCCAAAGGTTTCCGCGAAGGCCGACCATGACGCGAGCTTTTGTTTTTCCGGGCCAGGGATCGCAGGCCGTCGGCATGGGCAAGGGCTTGGCCGAGGCTTTTGCCCCGGCACGGGCCGTGTTCGACGAAGTCGACGAGGCTTTGCACGAGAAGCTTTCAGGCCTGATATTCGAAGGGCCGGAGGCGGAGCTTACCTTGACTGCCAACGCCCAACCCGCGCTCATGACCGTAAGCCTCGCGGCTTTGCGCGTGCTGGAGGCCGAAGCCGGTCTTGATCTTGCGCGCGACGCGGCCTTTGTTGCCGGCCATTCGCTCGGCGAATATTCGGCGCTCGCGGCGGCCGGCTCCTTTTCGATTTCCGATGCCGCAAGGCTGTTACGACGCCGCGGCCAGGCGATGCAACGGGCGGTTCCGGCGGGAGAGGGCGCCATGGCGGCCTTGATCGGCCTCGATTGCGAGGCAAGCCTCGCCGTCGCCGCCCAAGCCCAGCTTGAGACAGGCGAGAATGCCGTCTGCGCGGTCGCCAACGACAATGGCGGCGGCCAGGTGGTCATCTCCGGCACCAAGGCGGCAATCGAGCGTGCCTTCGAAGTCGCCAAGGCAAAAGGCGCGCGCCGCGCCATCCCGCTGTCCGTGTCGGCGCCCTTTCACTGCGCGCTTATGGCGCCGGCCGCGAAAGTCATGGCCGAAGCCCTGGCGCAGGTGGATATAAAGAAGCCCAAAGTGCCGCTCGTCGCCAATGTGCTCGCCGCGCCCCTTGAAGATCCGCAAGAGATCCGCAAGCGGCTCGTCGAGCAGGTCACCGGCACGGTGCGTTGGCGCGAGAGCGTGCGTTTCATGGCTTCCCGCGGCGTCGTGGAATTTATTGAACTGGGCTCGGGCAAGGTTTTGACCGGGCTCTTGAAGCGTATCGTCGAGAACGCTACGGGCGTCTCGGTCGGAGCGCCGGAAGACATCCCGGCCTACGCGGCCCTCTGAGAAGCGAGGCGAACCCATGTTCGATCTTTCCGGCAAGACGGCCCTCGTCACGGGCGCGAGCGGCGACATAGGCGGAGCGATCGCCAAGGCCCTGCATGGGCGCGGTGTGAGCGTGGCGATTTCCGGAACGCGCAAAGCGGCTCTGACGTCGCTCGCCGAGACATTGCGTGATCGCGTTCACATCCTGCCTTGCGATCTCGCCAATGTCGCGGCGGTCGAAAGCCTCGTGCCGGAAGCCGAAGCGGCGCTGGGCACGCTCGATATTCTCGTCAACAACGCGGGGCTGACGCGCGACAATCTTTCATTGCGAATGAAGGACGAGGAATGGGATCTCGTGCTCGCCGTCAATCTTTCGGCGGCCTTCCGGCTGGCGCGCGCCGCGCTGAAGGGGATGGCGCGGCGAAGGTTCGGGCGGATCATCGGGATCACCTCCGTCGTCGGCGTGATCGGCAATCCCGGGCAGAGCAATTACGCCGCTTCGAAAGCCGGCATGATCGGCATGACGAAAAGTCTCGCCGCGGAAGTTGCGACCCGCGGAATCACCGTCAATTGCGTTGCGCCGGGTCTCATCGAAAGCGCCATGACCCAAAGACTCGACGAGAAACAAAGGGCCTGGCTTCTCGCCAAAGTCGCCATGGGACGGTTCGGAACATCCGAAGAAGTGGCGGCCGCGGTCATCTATCTGGCAAGCGCCGAAGCGTCGTACGTAACCGGTCAAACCCTACATGTGAACGGCGGAATGGCAATGATTTGAAGCGAGTAATGCTGGGTCGCGGGTTTGCGGGGCGGCTCTCGCCAACCCCGGTGAAGTATGTTACGAACCCGGCAGCTGGCGGGCGGGTCATGCTCAGGGAGGTCGCGATGCGGCTTCGCGCGCCCGGCCGCAAAGGGGTTCACTCGGATCATAGATGATGTATATCGCTCGCGCTTCGATGTTTCTGTCGAGGCCACGAATTCGAATGTGCTCTGAATGTCGGCTGGCGCCAGCAACGAATGAAGGGACGAGGATCAAAAGACCATGAGCGATGTCGCCGAGCGCGTGAGGAAAATCGTCATAGAACATCTCGGCGTCGACGCCGATAAGGTCACGGACGACGCCAATTTCATCGAAGATCTTGGGGCCGATTCGCTCGACACGGTCGAATTGGTGATGGCTTTCGAAGAGGAGTTCGGTGTGGAGATTCCCGACGATGCGGCCGAATCGATTGTCACCGTCGGCGACGCGATCCGCTTCCTCGACAAGGCCACGGCAAGCTGAACTGCGCGATCTGAGACGGGACTCACGCTGCGCGCCGGCGTGTCGGATGGGCGCCTTCTTTCAATTCCAGGAAATTGCGCCCGCGGATTGCAAAGCCCGCGCGAGGATGGGATAGAATTGTGCGTCTTCGAGCCTATCCGCCGTCTTTGAAACAGGTCATTTGATGCGCAGGGTGGTGATCACCGGTCTTGGCATGGTTTCGCCGCTGGCCTGTGGCGTCGAAGCGACCTGGGAACGTCTCCTGGCCAGCCGTTCCGGGGCGGGGCCAATCCAAGGGTTCGATACGTCGGATCTTGCCTGCCAGATCGCCATGCAGGTACCGCGCGGCGACGGCGCGAACGCGACTTTCAATCCCGACCTGTGGATGGATCCGAAGGACCAGCGCAAAGTCGACGATTACATCATCTATGCAGTGGCCGCGGCGACCCAGGCGCTCGACGATGCCAACTGGCATCCGCGCAGCGAAGAGGATCGCGGCCGCACCGGCGTGCTTATCGGCTCGGGCGTCGGCGGCCTCGGCGGCATCGCCGAGACCGCGATCACGCTGCACGAGAAGGGGCCGCGGCGCGTCTCGCCCTTCTTCATTTCCGGGCGACTCATCAATCTGCCGAGCGGCTACGTCTCGATCATCCACGGGCTCAAAGGCCCGAACCATGCTGTGGCGACGGCCTGTTCGACCGGCACGCATGCGATCGGCGACGCGGCGCGTTTGATCGCGCTCGAAGATGCCGACGTCATGGTGGCGGGCGGCGCGGAATC
>JASHVQ010000138.1 GCA_030044485.1 Methylovirgula sp.
CGCACAATGTCGTCGTGCATTTTCGCAACGCCCCGGCGCACGAGGCAAGGATCCGGCGGGTGGCTCTGGATCTGGTTGCCGCCGATCGGCAATCCTTCGAAGTGCTCGACGCCAAAATGGCGGTCGAAATACGCGCCAGCAGCGTGACCAAGGCGCGCGCCGTCGATCGCCTCATGCAGGTCGAGCCGTTCGCCGGCAGAACGCCCGTGTTCGTCGGCGACGACAAGACGGATCACGACGGTTTCGGCGCGGCCGTTGCGCGCGGCGGCCTGGCGCTCGACGTCGCCGAAGTCTTCGCCGGCCGGCCGCGCGAGGTGCGCGCCTGGCTCAAACGCTTCGCGCAAATCTGAGAGAGCGCATGAGCAACCTCGACCTTGCGGCGATCGGCAATTGCGCCGTGGCGAGCCTGATCGATCGCAACGCCCGGCACAATTGGTTCTGCTTTCCGCGCCTCGATGGCGATCCGGTGTTTTGCGCGCTCGTGGACGGCGGCAATCCCGAGCACGGCTTCATGGACGTCGTGGTGCGCGATGCGGCGGAATCGAGCCAACGCTATTTGCCCAACACGGCGGTGCTCGAAACGGTGATCACCGATTGCAACGGCGGAAAGCTGCGGATCGTCGATTTCGCGCCGCGTTTCACGCGCTATGGGCGAAGCTTTCGCCCGCCCATGCTGATCAGGCGCCTCGAGCCGCTGGCCAAGCGCGTGCGGCTTTCGGTCCGCATCCGCCCGGCCTTCAATTACGGCGCCGACAAGCCTTCGCTGAGCATCGGCAGCAACCATCTGCGCTACAGCGGGCCGCATACGACGTTGCGCGTGACCTCGGACTTGTCGACCGCGTATATTCTCGAAGAGGCCGAATTTGCGCTCGACCGTCCGGTCAATTTCTTCATCGGCACGGACGAATCCGTCCCGGAAAATCCCGACGCGCTCGCCCAAAGCTTTCTCGCTCAGACCATCGACGATTGGCGCACATGGGTGCGCGGACTTTCCGTGCCGTTCGAATGGCAGAGCGAGGTCATACGCTCGGCGATCACCCTCAAGCTCTGTAGCTGCGAAGACACCGGCGCCATCGTCGCTGCGTTGACGACATCCATTCCCGAGGCGCCGAATTCTTCGCGCAACTGGGACTATCGATTTTGCTGGCTGCGGGACGCCTTTTTTACGGTCGGCGCGTTGAACCGCCTCGGCGCGACGCGCACCATGGAGGGCTTCATCCGCTTCGTCATCGACACCGTTCTGCGCGAAGACGACGCCTTGATCGCGCCTCTCTATCCGATCTCCGCGGCGACGAGTAGCGCCGAGCGTCTCGCCCCGGCCTTGCGCGGCTATCAGGAGATGGGGCCGGTACGCATCGGCAATGCCGCCGCCTCGCAAGTGCAGAACGACGTCTACGGGTCGATCATCTTGACCGCCGCGCAGATGTTCTGGGACGAACGCCTGACGCACACCGGGGACGCGACGCTTTACCGGCAATTGCGGGGCATGGGCCGGCTCGCGGCGCGATGCGTCGTAACCCCGGATGCCGGCCCTTGGGAATATCGTGGGCGCGTCAGCGTGCACACCTATTCCGCCGCGATGTGCTGGGCGGCGCTGCACCGCCTGGCGCTGATCGCCGAGCGCGTCGGCGAAAGCGCCGAAGCGGCGGAATGGAGCAATTTCGCGCTCAAGCTTCGCAAGGAGATCGTCACCCGCGCCACGACTCCGGAAGGCTGGCTCTCGGGCGTCCTCGATGCGGCGATCGTCGATGCCGCATGCCTGCTGCTGCCGGAGATCGGGCTTTTGCCGGCCGTCGATCCGCGCGTCGCCAAGACGCTCGCCGTCGTTTCGGCGCGGCTCGTGCGCGACGGCTTTGTCATGCGCTACGACGAGGCCGACGATTTCGGTCATCCGGAGACCGCGTTTCTTGTCTGCACCTTCTGGTACATCGACGCCCTGGCGCTCGCCGGCCGCCGCGACGAGGCGCGTGAGATCTTCAAGCGCGTCCTCTCCATACGCAACTCCGCCGGGCTGCTCTCCGAGGATCTGCTGCCCGGCTCGCGGACGCTGTGGGGCAATTTTCCACAAGCCTATTCGCATGTCGGTCTCATTCATTCGGCGGCGCGGCTGTCGCGCGGCTGGGAGGAGGCGCTATGGCGCGCGTCGTGATCGTGTCGAATCGCGTTCCGGTGCCTTCGTTTCGCGGCGCGCGCGCCGGCGGGTTGACGGTCGCCCTGCGCGACGTTTTCAAGAATGGCGCGCTGTGGCTCGGTTGGAGCGGCGCGACCGCCGCCGAGACGAATACCACCGCGAAAATCGAGACCTCGGGCAAATTCGACTTCGCAACCATCGACCTTTCGGAACAAGACTACAAACGTTTCTATGTCGGGTTCGCCAATTCCGTGCTCTGGCCGCTGCTGCATTTCCAACCCGGACTGCTCGAATTCGATCGCGAGGATTTCGAAGCCTATCTCGACGTCAACCGCACTTATGCGAAAGCTCTTGTCCCGCTGCTCAAGCCCACCGACCTCATCTGGGCCCACGACTACCATCTGATCCCGCTCGCCCTGGCGCTGCGCGCGCTCGGCGTCAAGAACCGCATCGGGTTCTTCCTGCATGTGCCTTTCGTGCCGGCCAGCCTCTTCGCCGTTCTGCCGCCCGCCGAGGCGATGCTGCGCATGCTTTGCACCTACGACGTCGTCGGCTTCCAGGCGCGTCAGCATTTGCACGACTTCGAAGACTGCCTGCTGAATTTCTTGAATGTCGCGCATCAGCCCGGTCAGCCGATCGTTTTCGATGGACATGCGGTTACGGTGGCGGCAATGCCGATCGGCATCGACACCCGCGCCTTCGCGCGCCAAGCCAAAAAGTCCGTGCTGGGCCGCGCCGCGCTTCGCCTCGACGAAAGCGTGCAAGGCCGCGCCTTGATGATCGGCGTCGACCGCCTCGACTATTCGAAGGGCCTGCCCAATCGCTTCGAAGCCTTCGGGCGCCTGCTCGATCGCTTCCCCGAGCATCGCCTGAAGGTGACCTATCTTCAGGTGGCGGCGCGCTCGCGCGAGGACGTGACCGAATATCAAAGGCTGAAACGCGAACTCGACCGGCTGGCGGGCGAGATCAACGGGCGGCATGCGGAGTTCAATTGGATTCCGCTGCGCTATATGACGCGCGCCGTGACGCGATCCAGTCTTGCAGGCTTCCACCGCCAGGCACGCGTCGGACTCGTCACGCCGCTGCGCGACGGCATGAACCTCGTCGCCAAGGAATATATCGCCGCGCAGGATCCTGACGACCCCGGCGTGCTCGTGCTGTCACGCTTTGCGGGCGCCGCCGAAGAGATGACCGAGGCGATCATCGTCAATCCGCATGACCCCGACGAGATCACCGAGGCGATGCATCAGGCGCTCATCATGCCGCTCGAAGAGCGCAAGGCGCGCTACGAAAAACTGTTCGAGAAAATCTGCCAGACGACGGCGGCGAGCTATTGCCGCGATTTCATCGCCGCCTTATCGGCGAGCGGAAACGGCGGCAATCACGTCACATGACGACGACCTTGGTGCCGACCTTGACGCGCTTGTAAAGGTCGATGATGTCGTCGTTCATCATGCGAATGCAGCCGGACGAGACATCCTCGCCGAT
>JASHVQ010000139.1 GCA_030044485.1 Methylovirgula sp.
CATACGTCCAGTGTCATTGGGGCTCCATTCGCCCAGTTCTAACAGGCAATTCTACCGAACATTGGGGTCCATTTTGATAGTTATCCACAGGGTGTGGGTGAGCTATCCGGCGAATGAGAGAGGGGATAGTCACGCCAATCTTGCTGGCGATCTAACGGGAGACGGGGCATACTTTCATGCGAGGCCGCATGGGGAAGCGGGGCATGAAAGGGCTTTTCGTGACGCTCCCACTGGCGCTCGTCCTAGCAGGCTGCTTCAGCGACCAAAAACAACAGCTCGCTCAATGTGAACTGGATGCCCAGCTAGCCCATCAAAAATTGAGCGAGCCGGAAAACCTGCAATACGAGTACATATCTATGTGCATGGCGGCGCATGGATATGAGGATAATATCCGCAACAAAAAATGCGGACATCTGCCAAACATATTTGAGGATTTCTGGCGCAATCCATACTGCTACGCGCCGACCACCATTTTTGGCAAATGGGTATTCAGGCTGGAAACCTCAGAAGAGGACGAATAGCAGCAAGGTGAGCTTGCTACCTAATGCCGCGCTATTATTGGTTCAAGCTCCAGGAAAGCGGCGTCTACGACCTGTCGCGAGACTGGTCGTTGCAGGGCGGCTTCTTCGAGACGATCGTCGGAATGAACGCCGGCCGCGAGCCCGGCCCCATGGTCGGTCTTTGGTATCGATTCTAAGCGCGGTTCGCGGCGCGGCGCCGCTCAACACCAAAGCACACCGGCCTTTCCAAAGCCGGTGTGCCCGCAGAGCTTGGATTTGAACCTGATTACGCCTTGGCCTTTATCGCATTGGCCACCTGGCCCATCAGATAGCCGAGCACGCCGCCGCATACCCCGGAGATAGCGACGAGGATGAGCGGGTTGGCGATGCTTGCCGAGGTCAGGTCGTCCATATTGCCCTTGGCAAGCGTGTAGCCCGCGACCATTGCGAAGCCGTAGACATTGGCTGGAACGACCGAGAGCACGTCGATCTGGGCGACGATGACGAGGAAGAAGACCAGCACGCCAATGACGATGGCCGGCCAAACCGCGCCCAGGCTCGGAACGGCAACTTTGTTGATGATCATCAGCGTGATCCAGCCGATAATGGCACCATAGACGATGCCGACGATTGTCCTGACCAGGGCTTTCTGGTCCCCCCCGGCGGCGAAGAAGCAGCCAGCGCCAATAAAGCCGACCCAGACAAGGAGGTCTCCATTCAACGGGCCAAGGCAGATCCACGACCAGATGGCGCCGAGAACGGCGACACTCACAGACAGTGCTAGCAGTTGCGACATAGACGTCTCTCCCCGTTCAAATGATCTTCATTCTTAGGGTCAGGCCTTCGCCTTCGCTTCCGCCGGAAGCGAGCCCCTTGGGAAAGCTAGCACAAAGCCTTGGACGCGGCCATGGCAGGCTGCGACAATGCACCGCGTTTTGCGGCGAGCGTGGCACGAATCGCACTGATTCAGAAATCGTTTTAGATGTCATCACTTGCTGCGGCGCTTCCAAGCCGCGCCGCGGGCCATGAGAAAATAAAGTGCCGACAAAGACCAAAAACCCGCAGCGTCCAGCTTTAGCCGGCGGCGGCGCGCGCATCGGCGTGCTGCTGGCCGGCGGACGTGCGACGCGCATGGGCGGCGGCGACAAGGCGCTGAGGACCCTCGGCGGCATGCCGTTACTGGCGCGCGCCATCGCGATCTTGCGGCCGCAGTGCGACGCTCTCCTCATTAGCGCCAATGGGCCGGCCGAGCGATTGGCGAAATTCGGATTGCCGGTGGTGGCCGACGACGTCAAAGGCTTCGCCGGGCCGCTCGCCGGGATCCTCGCGGCGCTCGACTTCATCGCCGCGCGCCATCCGCTAGCCGACTTCGCCCTCAGCGCGGCAACGGACGTGCCTTTTCTTCCGGCGAACCTTGCAGAGCGCCTTCACGCGGCGCGCAGCGCCGCCGGCGCCGACATCGCCTGCGCCCGTTCGGGCGGTGCGACGCATCCCGTGGTCGCGCTCTGGCCGGTCGCGCTGAGGACGGCGCTTCGCCAGGCGCTGGTCGATGAGAATGTGCACAAGGTCGATCGCTTCATGGCGCGATTCGATGTGGCCTATGCGGATTGGCCCATTGGACCGTTCGATCCGTTCTTCAACATCAATGGCCCCGAAGATCTCGCTGCGGCCGAACAAATTCTGACGACATACGGCGATCCGCCCGTCATGGCGCCCTGATGCGAAAAAGATAGACGCCGGCAGTCTCGCGTTTTTCTTCAAGAGAAGCGCCCAGCTCGCGGACAAGATGGACGATATCGATCGGCGCAAGCGGATCGGTACATTCGACGATCAGAACGCCGCCAGCCGGCATGCGCCGCAGCGCCTTGCGCGTGCGCAAAGCCGGCAACGGACATTTGAGCCCTTTGAGGTCGAGGCGGGTCGTGGCGTCCGACATGGGCGCCAATTATATTGGTCGCGCGCAAGAAGCCATGCCGAGAAAATCATGCGGGTGATCGGTCTTTCTGGGTGGAGCGGCGCCGGCAAGACGACCCTGATCGTCAAGCTGATCCCGGCGCTCGTCGCGCGCGGTTTTTCCGTCTCGACGCTCAAGCACGCGCATCATGCCTTCGACATCGACAAGCCCGGCAAGGATTCCTATCAGCACCGCGAAGCCGGCGCGACCGAGGTTCTGGTTGCTTCCGCCAACCGCTGGGCCTTGATGCACGAACTGCGCGGCGCGCCGGAGCCCCGGCTCGAGGATTTGCTGGCGCATCTCGCCGCGGTCGACTTCGTCCTCGTCGAAGGCTTCAAGGCCGCGGCATTTCCGAAACTCGAAATTTACCGCGCCGCGAACGGAAAATCCTTCCTCTTTCCGGAAGATAAAGACGTCAAGGCCATCGTCACCGATGCCGATCCGGCGGGACTGCCGCCCGGTCTGCCGCGCGCGCATCTCGACGACACGCAAGCCGTCGTCGAACTCATTTTAAAGTTTGCGGCTTGAAATTTGCGGCGCGGCTCAAATAGCAAGCGGGGCGACGCCTTGGCATCGCCCCGCGCCGATTATCGCTGCATGTCGGCCTACAACAGAGCCGCCGCCTTCGACAAGGCGATGTAAAGCCCGATCAGGAAGGGGATGCCGACGGCGAGCCAGGCGAGCGTGCCGGTCAAGCCGAAGCCGCCGCGCGCCGCGGTCGCGGCGTCGGATGCCGCGCGCGCTTCGTGCTGCAGGGCCTTCTCCTGGGCGAGTTCTTCGTCGCTCATCGTATGTTTGTCATCGACCGGCCGCACCAGCAAATTGCAGATGAGCCCGATGAACAATATCCCCGCCATGATATAGAGGGTGCGATCGTAGACGAGATTCTTGGGCACGCCGGCATGTAGCTGCGAGGCACGCAGGCTCGCAATCAGCATGGGCCCGATGACACCCGCCACCGACCATGCCGTGATCAACCGGCCATGGATCGCGCCCACCATCTGCGTGCCGAAAATATCGGCGAGATACGCAGGCACGGTGGCGAAGCCGCCGCCGTACATGGTGAGGATGATGCAGACCGAGGCGACGAACAGCGCCGGCAGGCCCAGATGGCCCCACGTCGGAAGCAGGCAGTAGAGGATCATGCCGAGGATGAAGAATACAAAATAGGTCTGCTTGCGCCCGAGGTAATCGGAGAGCGAAGCCCAGAAAATGCGCCCGAGGCTGTTGAAGAGGCTGATCAAGCCGACCAGGCCGCCCGCCGCCGCCACGAGAGCCAGCTTCTGCGTGTCGCTGAGCACCGTGCCAGCCGCAAGGCCCAAGAGCTTCGGACCGAACACTTCCTGCAGCATCGGGCTCGCCATGGCGATCACCGCTATGCCGGCCGTGACGTTGGTGCAGAGCACGCCCCAGATCAGCCAGAACTGAGGGGTCTTGAGAGCCTCGTCGAGGTGGACGTGCTTGGCCGTGATCATCGCCTTGCCGGCGGTCGCCGATGGGGTCCAGCCGACCGGATTCCAGCCCGATGGCGTCACACGGAACCCGAAAGCGCCGGCCGACATGAACAGGAAATAGATCGCGCCCATGATGATCAGCGCCGCCGCCACGCCGGGAATCTTGTCATGCGTAAAATGCGCCATCAGCCAGACGGCGAGCGGGGCGCCGATCATCGCGCCGCCGCCATAGCCCATGATGGCAAAGCCGGTCGCCATGCCGCGCCGGTCGGGGAACCATTTGATGAGCGTCGAGACCGGCGTGATATAGCCAAGCCCCTGGCCGACGCCGCAAACGAAAGCGATAAGCAGCACGAGCCAAAGCTGGTGGATCGAGACGGCAAGCCCGAGCAGCACCAGCCCCCCGCCCCAGCAAAGCGCCGAGACGAAGCCCGCCTTGCGCGGCCCGGCGCGTTCGAGCCAGCCGCCCCAGATCGCCGCCGAAATACCCAGCATGGCAATGAAGATCTCGAAAATATGGGTGACGCTCGCAACCGACCAATTGCAGCTTGTCGTCGTCAGTTCGTCGAAGAAAGTCTGATGCGCGCAAACCGTCGGATCGGCGTTGGCGATAAGCTTGGTCATCGGCAGCCAGAAGACCGAAAAGCCGTAGGACATGCCGATGCAGAGATGGATGGCCAACGCCGCCGGGGGGACCAGCCAGCGGTTGAAGCGCGGCCCTGCCGTGGTGCGCTCCCGTTCGAGGACGCCGGCGGCGGGCATGGTTGTGCCTAAAGTGCTCATCATTCCTCCCTCAATTACGTTTTTATGACAGCCCCGCTTTTCGGGGCCGCACCGCTCGAGCCGTCATCCTTCAGACGACGGTCGGTTAACGTCAAGACTGCATATTTGCGGCGCGGTGAGCAAGGCCCTATTGCGCCCGCTGCTCGGCTTTTAAGCAGGCACTCAGGCGCGCAGCGAAAATCTTTTCGCAACGGCAGCGGCGTGGCGGGCGTCGTCAAGGCTCACCCTGCCCTCCCTGGCTTTCACCATTTGCAGTGCCGCAAAGAGCCGCGGCGTGGCGTGCTGCAGATCGAGGTCGGCGTCCGGATCGCCATCCGCAAGCGCCTCGGCAACGGTGGCGATTTCGCCCGCCGTCCCTCCCTGTTCGAGGGCGAGCATCAAAGCCAGGAGTGCCCGATGCTCAGGCGCTTGCGCGCGGGCGAGGCGGTAAAGGTTGACGAAGCGCTTGACGGCGCGCGGCGAGCCGCCGGCGAGCGTCGCCAGCTTGGCGAGCAAGTCGGATTCGGCCGCCGATATCGACCAGTCGACGGGCGGCCTTTCCGTCGGCAAATCGCTGTCCCCAGAATCTTTGGGTTGGCTGGGCTCGCCCATAGCCGAAAGATGCGCGACGAAAGCGGCATAATCGCTTGGGGCTGCGAGCCGACAGGGCACCTGGATCCACTTTTCGAGCGGCGCTCCTTCTCCGAACCCGGCGAGATTGGCCGTCATCAGCGTGACGACGCCGGAATTGGCGAAAGCCCGATGCGCCGTCTCCAGAAGGGCATGGGCTTTGGTTCGCGGCAGAATATCGAGACCGTCGATGGCGACGACCAATCGCTGCGGCACGGAGGCCGGCCCGGCCGACGCTGCGCCCCCGGCGCCGCTGCGCCGCATGCCGTCCATGAAGGTCCCGATCGCCGCGAAAAAGCGATCGGCTTGCGCCTTGGGACTTGCGTCTTCGAAAGGCGAAGGCTCGGCCTGGGGATCGGCGCGCAGCTTATGTCCGGCGCGGCGATCGGCCTCGGCGGCGCGGCGGGTTGCGAGTGCCACATCCGCTTCGACGCCATCGACGCGCCGCACCTGATGCGCGTAGAGCGCATCGAGGGCGCGGCGCCGGTTGACGACCTCGGTTTGCAGGAGACCGACGCCGCGCAACAGCGGGCGAAGAAAGCGCAGCCCACGCCAAATGTTGACGAGCAGGGAAAATGCCGCGGCCGCATAGGCGGCTCTGGCGGCAAGAGCCAGCCACCCGATATGCGCTTCGCTCCAGGTGGCGGCCGAGGCCAGCCCTTGGCTGGCGTTGCGCAGAACGTCGAGCCATTTCGCCTTGTCGGCCACCGCGATATCGAGTCCGAGGCCGAGGAGCGCGAAAATCGCGGCCGTCAGCAACAAGCCGCCCTGCCCTCTGAAAGCCCAAAAGGCGCGCGACGCGGCGCCGAGGCGCGCACCGGGGCCGCCCGATTCGGCGACGTCGCGCAGCATGGATTTGTAATTGGCGATCGTGTCGCCCTCTATCCCGAAACCTGCAAGGCGGCTTTCGATCTTGGCGCGATTGGTGCGCGCATAGGCATCGACCTGGGAACCGGCGGATTCATAAAGAACGGTCTCTGCGAGGCGCGCGCGACGCATCTCGATCTCTTCGAGCTTCTGGCGCTCGGCGTCGAGCCGGCGGCGTGCTTCGTCGAGTCGCTCGGCCGCCTCGCGCGCGACGATCTGCGGATCGCGCACCGCATGCGCGACTTCGCGGACGAACGCCGGAAATTCGCTCTTGATCCCGTCATAGAAGGCGCGCGCCAGCGCGACGCTCGGTTCGCCGTCAAGCGTGGCGGCGTCGATGTTAAGTGTCGCGACATTGGTCAGAAAGGGACTGAGGGGGGCGCCGACCGCGGCGCCGCTGAGCGCCTCTATTTCGGCCAGAAGCTTGCCGAGCGCGAAGCTCTTGCCGCAGCCCGGCTCGCCCAGCAGAGCAATAGTCAGCGGCGGCTCCGTGCCGGCGTGAACCGCAAGCTCCGCCAACGGCCGCAATAGGCTTGCGAGCCCCAGGGCATCGGCGCCGCGCGGCACGTCGGCGGCGAAGATTTTAGCTTTTTTGTCGGCGACCTTCGTCTCCTCGACGCCGGCTTGGCTCGGCGCGACCGGATCGGAGTCGTTTTGCTTTTCGAGATCGCGCGGCGCGCTTTCGGGCGGCTTGCCGTTGGTCTCGACAACATCCATGTCCCTTTGCCCTTTCGTCTGGCCCGCAGGTCAAACATGCGATTGTGTCCGCCAAAAGACCGTAACCGCCGCAGGCAGCGCGAGCCCTCGTCGGGGCACTGGACCGCGCGCGGCGAGGCCGCTAGAGCATGATCCGCAAACGAAACCGCTTTGCACGAAATGACGCGGCGACGGTAAACATCCGCGCCGGGCAAGGCCGCCAGTTCCTCGGCGCGATCATGTCCCTTGAACAAGAGAGCTAATGTCTCGATGGCGCGGCAATATATCTATCATATGCGAGGTTTGACCAAGGTCTATCCGGGCGGCAAGAAAGTCCTCGAAAACGTCAATCTCGGCTTTTATCCCGAGGCGAAAATCGGCGTGCTCGGCGCAAACGGCGCCGGAAAATCGACGCTGTTGCGGATCATGGCCGGGCTCGACATGGAATTTTCCGGCGAGGGTTTCGTCGCCGAGGGAACCAGGGTCGGCTATTTGCCGCAGGAGCCGCAGCTCGACGCGAGCCTCGACGTACGCGGCAACGTCATGCTCGGCGTCGCCGACAAGCAGGCGACGCTCGACCGCTATAACGCGCTCGCCGCCGATTATTCCGAAGAGAGCGCCGACGAGATGACGCGCCTGCAGGACGAGATCGAGGCGCAGGGCCTCTGGGATCTCGATGCGCGGGTGGACCTCGCCATGGAGGCGCTCGGCTGCCCGCCCGACCACATGCCGGTGGCGCAGCTTTCGGGCGGCGAGAAACGCCGCGTCGCGCTCTGTAAATTGCTGCTCGAAAAGCCCAACCTTTTGCTTCTCGACGAGCCGACCAATCATCTCGACGCCGAGACGGTCGCTTGGCTCGAAGGCCATCTGCGTGCCTATAGCGGGGCGATCCTCATCGTCACCCACGACCGCTATTTCCTCGACAATGTGACGGGCTGGATTCTCGAACTCGACCGCGGCCGCGGCATACCTTACGAGGGCAATTATTCCTCCTGGCTGGTGCAGAAGCAGAGACGCCTCGCGCAAGAGAACCGCGAAGAGGCGGCGCGCTTGCGCCAGCTCGAGGCCGAGGCCGAATGGATCGCGGCGAGCCCCAAGGCGCGCCAGGCGAAATCCAAGGCACGCATCCAGCGTTATGAGGACCTGCTTGCCAAAGACAGCGATCGCGCCGCGGGCGCCGCGCAGATCGTGATCCCCATCGCCGAACGGCTCGGCGCCAATGTCGTCAATGTGGAGCATCTCTCGAAAGGCTTCGGCGACCGGCTGCTCATTGAAGATCTCTCCTTCAAATTGCCGCCCGGCGGGATCGTCGGCGTGATCGGCCCGAACGGCGCCGGCAAGACCACCCTCTTCCGCATGATCACCGGCCAGGACAAGCCCGACAGCGGTGCGATCACATTCGGCGAGACGGTGCGGCTCGGCTATGTCGACCAGTCGCGTGACGCGCTCGACGGCTCGAAGACCGTTTGGGAGGAAATTTCCGGCGGCAATGATCTCATCACGCTCGGCAAGCGCGAAGTGAACTCGCGCGCCTATGTCGGCGCCTTCAATTTCAAAGGCCCCGATCAGCAGAAAAAGGTCGGCCAGCTCTCGGGCGGCGAGCGCAACCGCGTGCATCTCGCCAAAATGCTGAAGTCCGGCGCCAATGTTCTCATCCTCGACGAGCCGACCAACGACCTCGACGTCGACACGCTGCGCGCCCTAGAAGAGGCGCTGGCCGACTACGCCGGCTGCGTGATCGTCAGCTCGCACGACCGCTTCTTCCTCGACCGCATCGCCACGCA
>JASHVQ010000140.1 GCA_030044485.1 Methylovirgula sp.
GCCGCGCGGGCGGCCGGAAATTTCGCAGCGGTTGCGCACCCGGCTCGGCGCCGAGTTGCGCGGCAGTTCGGCGAGCTTGAGCCGCGCCGCGAAGCGATCCTCGATGCTCGCGTTTCGATCCTCGGCGAGCGTCTTCAGCTTCTTGCGACGCGCCGCATATTGCTTCACCAATGCGGCGCGGTGCATATTCTTTTCGATCGAACTCTTCTTCGCCATGGATTTACCTCTGGTCTCCGCGTTTGAGATTTGCTCTCACTGCCGGAAAGGAAAGTTGAAGGCCCTGAGCAGAGCGCGCGCCTCGTCATCCGACTTGGCGGTCGTGCAGACGATGACGTCGAGGCCGAGGACGCTCTCGGTCTTGTCGTAATCGACTTCGGGAAAAACGATGTGTTCCTTGATGCCGAGCGCGTAATTGCCGCGGCCGTCGAAGCTCTTCGGGCTCAGCCCGCGAAAGTCGCGCACGCGCGGCAGAGCGATGGTCACGAGCCGGTCGAGGAATTCGTACATGCGCGTCTTGCGCAAGGTGACTTTCACGCCGATCGGCATGTTCTCGCGCACCTTGAACGTGGCGATCGCCTTGCGGGCGCGGGTGATGATCGGCTTCTGTCCGGCGATCAAAGCCAGATCGGCGGCGGCCGCGCTCACCTTCTTTGTATCGTTGACCGCCTCGCCGACGCCCATGTTGAGCACGATCTTGTCGAGCATTGGCACTTCGAGCGGGTTCTTGTAGCCGAACTGCTCGGTCAGCTGCGGGCGCACGACCTCGGCGTAATATTTCTTGAGGCGCGGTACATAGTCTTTGGGCGCGACAAAGGATTCGGCGCCCGGAGCGGCGGCGTGCGCGCCGGCTGCGCCTTCGCGCCCCTTGGCTTGCGGCTTGGCCTTGCCTTCGCCCTTGGCCGCACCCTTCTCGGGGGCGGAGTCTTTCGGCGCGGCTTTCGCCTCCTTCGCGCCTTCCTTGTGCGCGCCCTTCTCCTTGGGTGCGGCTTTGGCGTCCTTGGGTTTCGGGTTCTTGGTATCAGCCATCGATCAGGTCTCCCGAACGCTTGGCGAAACGCACCTTGCGTCCGTCGTCGAGTATCTTGAAGCCGACGCGCGTCGGCTTGCCGTCCTTGGGATCGGCGAAGGCGAGATTGGAAAGATCGATCATGCCTTCTTTCGAAATGATGCCGCCCTGCTGCTTGGCCGTCTGGCGCTGATGCCTTTTGACGAGATTGATGCCGCGCACGCGCGCCCGATTCTCTCTCGGCAGGACCTCGATGACCTCGCCCGAACGCCCCTTGTCGCGACCGGCGATGACGACCACTTTGTCGCCCTTCTTGATCTTGGCGGCCATCAGAGGACCTCCGGAGCCAGCGAGATGATCTTCATGTGGTTCTTGGCGCGCAGCTCGCGCGGCACCGGTCCGAAAATGCGGGTGCCGACCGGCTCCGCCTGATTGGTGATGAGCACGGCGGCGTTGGAATCGAAGCGAATGATCGAGCCGTCCGGCCGCTTGATGTCCTTGGCGGTGCGCACCACGACCGCTTTCATCACGTCGCCCTTTTTCACGCGGCCGCGCGGAATGGCCTCCTTGATCGAGACGACGATAACGTCGCCCACGTTGGCATATTTGCGCTTCGAGCCGCCGAGCACCTTGATGCACATCAAGCGGCGCGCCCCGGAATTGTCGGCGACGTCGAGATTGGTCTGCATCTGGATCATAATATCAGCCCTTCTTCCCGGCCCTTATCCGCGGTTTATACCTTGGCCTCGACGACGACCCAGCGCTTCAGTTTGGAGACCGGGCGCGTCTCCTCGATGAACACCGTGTCGCCGACTTTGGAACGATTGCTCTCGTCATGCGCGTGGAATTTCTTCGAGCGCCGCACCGTCTTCTTCAACAGCGGATGCGTGAAGCGGCGCTCGACGCGCACGACGACGGTTTTGTCCTGCACGTCGCTGACCACGACACCCTGAAGAACGCGTTTCGGCATGCCTCGAATCCTATTGTTTGGCGGCGCGCTCGGCGACGATCGTTTTGGCGCGCGCGATGTCGCGCCGCACGACGCGCACCCGCGCCGTATCCTGCAATTGCCCCGTCGCCCGCTGAAAGCGCAGGTTGAACTGTTCCTTCTTGAGGTTCACAATCTCCTGTTCGAGCTGGTCGTCGCTCATCACGCGCAGATCCGACAATCTCTGTTTGGACTTCATGGCGGCGCCCCTATTCCACGATGCGCTGCACGAAGCGCGTCTTGATCGGCAATTTCGCCGCCGCCAGCGCCAAGGCCTCGCGCGCCGTTTGCGTCGGCACGCCGTCGAGCTCGAACATGATGCGCCCGGGCGCGACGCGGCAGGCCCAGAGTTCCGGCGTGCCCTTGCCCTTGCCCATGCGCACCTCGGTCGGCTTTTTCGACACCGGCACGTCGGGGAAGATGCGAATCCAGACGCGGCCGGCGCGTTTCATGTGGCGTGTCATGGCGCGCCGCGCCGCCTCGATCTGCCGCGCCGTCAAGCGATCCGGCTCAAGCGCCTTCAAGCCGTATTGGCCGAAGTGCAGCTCGAATCCGGCTTTCGAGTCGCCGTGAATGCGGCCCTTGAAAGCCTTGCGGAACTTCGTGCGCTTGGGTTGCAGCATCCTTCAAACTCTCGACGTTAGGCCGCGTCGCGCTCGCGGCGCCGGCGTTCGCCGCCGCCGCCATGGTCTTGCTCGGCCATTTTCTTGTCTTGCGCCATGGGATCGTGTTCGAGGATCTCGCCTTTGAAGATCCAGACCTTGATCCCGCAGGTGCCGTAGGCCGTATGCGCCGTCGCCGTGCCGTAATCGACGTCGGCGCGCAAGGTGTGCAGCGGCACGCGGCCTTCGCGATACCATTCGAGCCGGGCGATCTCGGCGCCGCCGAGACGGCCCGAGCAATTGATGCGAATACCTTCGGCGCCGAGCCGCATGGCCGACTGCACGGCGCGCTTCATGGCGCGGCGGAAGGCGACGCGGCGCTCGAGCTGCTGGGCGATCGAATCGGCGACAAGCGTCGCGTCGATCTCGGGTTTGCGCACCTCGACGATGTTGATGACCACCTCGGAGTCGGTGAGCTTCGACACCGTCTTGCGGATCTTGTCGATGTCGGCGCCCTTCTTGCCGATGACCACGCCGGGGCGCGCCGAATAGATGGTGACACGGCATTTCTTGTGCGGCCGCTCAATGATGATCTTCGAAACCGCCGCCTGTTTCAGCATCTTCATGAGCACATCGCGAATCTTGACGTCCTCATGCAGAAGCTTGGCGTATTCGGCCTTGTTCGCGTACCAGCGCGAATCCCAGGTGCGATTGATGCCGAGGCGAAGGCCGACCGGATTGACTTTCTGTCCCATCTTTACGCTCCTTGCGCTTCGGTCGGCTGAGCCGCTTCGATTTCGCGCACGACGATGGTGAGATTGGAGAACGGCTTGCGGATGCGCGCCGCCCTGCCCCTGGCGCGCGACGCAAACCGCTTCAAAACGAGTCCCTTGCCGACAAAAGCCTCGGCGACGACGAGATCGTCGACGTCGAGGTTGTGATTGTTCTCGGCATTGGCGATGGCGCTCTCCAGCGTCTTCTTCACGTCATGGGCAATGCGTTTGCGCGAGAATTCGAGATCGGCGAGCGCCTTGTCGACCTTCTTGCCGCGGATCAATTGCGCCAGCAGGTTGAGCTTCTGCGGAGAAACGCGCAGCATGCGGCCGACCGCCTTGGCCTCATTGTCCTTCAACGCGCGCGGGTTCTTTTCCTGGCCCATCTCAAACCGTCCGCTTGGCTTTCTTGTCGCCCGAATGGCCGTGGAAGGTGCGGGTCGGCGAGAACTCGCCGAACTTGTGGCCGATCATGTCCTCGCTCACCAGAACGGGGATGTGCTTGTGGCCGTTGTGCACGCCGAAAGTCAGGCCGACGAATTGCGGCAGGATGGTCGAGCGCCGGCTCCAGATCTTGATGACGTCGTTGCGGCCCGCGCTGCGCGCCGCTTCGGCTTTCTTCAAAAGATAGCCGTCGACGAATGGGCCCTTGGAAATCGAACGCGCCATCGCTAAGCCTTCTTGCTCTTGTGACGCGAGGTCACGATGAATTTGTCGGTCGCCTTGTTGGCACGCGTCTTCTTGCCTTTGGTCGGCTTGCCCCAGGGCGTGACCGGATGGCGGCCGCCGGAGGTGCGGCCTTCGCCGCCGCCGTGCGGATGATCGACCGGGTTCATCGTGACGCCGCGGTTGTGGGGGCGCCGCCCGAGCCAGCGGCTGCGCCCCGCTTTGCCGATCGAGGCGTTCATATGGTCCGGGTTGGAAACCGAGCCGACGGTCGCAAAACATTGACCGTGCACCAGTCTTTGTTCGCCCGAGTTCAGCCGCAGGATGATGTAGCCCTGATCGCGGCCGACGATCTGCGCGAAAGTGCCGGCGGCGCGCACCATGGCGGCGCCCTTGCCGATTTTCAGTTCAACGTTATGGACGATCGTGCCGACCGGCATGTTGGCCATCGGCATGGCATTGCCGGGTTTCACGTCGACCTGCTGGCCGGAGATGACTTCGTCGCCGACCGCGAGACGTTGCGGGGCGATGATGTAAGACAGCTCCCCGTCGGCATAGCGCAGGAGCGCGATGAACGAGGTGCGGTTCGGATCATATTCGATGCGCTCGACCTTGGCCGGCACGTCGACTTTGCGCCGCTTGAAGTCGATGACGCGATAATTCTGCTTGTGGCCGCCGCCGCGGAAGCGGACGGTCACGCGCCCGAGGTTGTTGCGTCCGCCGCTCGACGCCTTGCCCTCGGTCAAGTGCTTGACCGGCTTGCCCTTGTAGAGCTCTGTGCGATCGACGATCACCAGTTGGCGAAGGCCAGGCGTGACCGGCTTGAATGTCTTCAGCGCCATTTTTAGAGCCCCGTGGTGACGTCGATCGTGTGGCCTTCGGCCAAAGTCACGACGGCCTTCTTGATGTCCGACTGGACGCCTTTGACGCCTTTGAAATTCTTGGCCTTACCCTTGCGCACCAGCGTGTTGACGGTCTCGACCTTGACGTCGAAGAGGCGCTCGACCGCCGCCTTGATTTGCGGCTTGGTGGCGTCCTTGCGCACTTTGAAGATGACCTTGTTGTGCTCCGAGGAGGCGGTCGCCTTCTCCGTGATGATCGGGGCGAGGATCACATCGTAGTGGCGCGTGTCGGCGAACTTGTCGGGCGGGCTCATGCGAAACGCGCCTCCAGCGCTTCGACGGCCGCCTTGGTGAGTACGAGCTTCTCGCGACGCAGAATGTCGTAAACGTTGATGCCTTGAACCGGCAATACGTCAATCTCCGGGATGGCACGCGCCGCCTGGCTGAAATTCTCTTTGAGCGCCGCGCCGTCGACGATGAGCGCATTGGTCAGGCCGAGCTTGGCGAACTTGGCTTTGAGTTTCTTCGTCTTCCCTTCGGCGATCTCGGCATTCGTCCAGACGACAATGCCGCCGTCCTTGGCCTTGGCGGAGAGCGCATGTTTGAGCGCGAGCGCCCGCACCTTCTTCGGCAGATCGTGTTCGTGCGAGCGCACCACCGGGCCGAAGGCGCGTCCGCCGCCGCGGAACTGCGGCACGCGCGCCGAGCCGTGACGCGCATTGCCCGTCCCCTTCTGCCGGTACATTTTCTTGCCCGTCCGGGAGATTTCGCCACGCCCCTTGGTCTTGTGCGTTCCGGCGCGGCGCTTGGCGAGCTGATAGCGCACCATGCGCGCCAGAATGTCGGGGCGCGGCTCGAGGCCGAAGACGGCCTCGCTCAATTCAATCGATCCGGATTTTTTTCCGTCGAGAGAGGTGACGTCGAGTTTCACGGCGCTCCTCCCTCGGTTGCCCCGCTCTCGGGCGCCGTTTCGGCCGCCGGCGCTTCCCGGCTCGCGCCATCGGCCTCGTTGGCGAGGCGGAATCGTCCGGGCCGCGGCGCGTCCTTGGGCAGAACCTTTTTCACCGCGTCGCGCACATAGATGAAGCCGCCGCGCGTGCCGGGCACCGCGCCTTCGACCAGAATGAGGCCGCGGTCCACATCGGTTTGGACGACGCGCAGGTTAAGCGTGGTGACCCGCTCGACCCCCATATGACCTGCCATCTTTTTGTTTTTGAACGTCTTTCCAGGATCCTGGCGGCCCCCCGTCGAACCATGCGAGCGATGCGAGATCGACACGCCATGGCTGGCGCGCAGCCCGCCGAAGTTCCAGCGCTTCATCGCCCCGGCAAAGCCCTTGCCGGTGCTCGTTCCCGTCACGTCCACGAACTGGCCGACGACGAAATGATCCGCAGTGATCTCGGCGCCAACCGGAAGCAGCCCGGCCTCTTCGACGCGGAATTCGGCAAGTTTCATTTTCGGTTCGACCTTGGCGACGCCAAAGCGGGCGCGCTCCGCCTTCGAGACGTTCTTGACCTTGGCGCGGCCGATGCCGAGCTGCACGGCCGTATAGCCGTTCTTCTCCTTGGTCCGTTGCGCGACGACCTGGCAGCCGTCGAGGCGCAAGACCGTGACCGGCACATGCTCGCCCGCATCGTTGAAGATGCGGGTCATGCCGAGCTTTTGCGCGATGACGCCTGAGCGCATGGGTAAATCCTAAAGCTTGATCTCGACGTCGACACCCGCGGCGAGGTCGAGCTTCATCAGGGCATCGACCGTCTGCGGCGTCGGATCGACGATGTCGAGAACGCGCTTGTGGGTTCTGATCTCGAACTGCTCGCGCGACTTCTTGTCGATGTGCGGCGAGCGGTTCACAGTAAACTTTTCGATCTTGGTCGGGAGCGGGATCGGGCCGCGCACCTGCGCACCGGTACGCTTCGCCGTCGAGACGATTTCCTTCGTCGACGAATCGAGGATCCGGTGGTCGAACGCCTTGAGGCGAATGCGGATGTTTTGCCCGTTCATGCTCTCAAATCCCAGCGGCCGGACCGGGCGCTAGGCCCGACCCGTCCGAATGCCTTTCATTCCGTGATCGAAGCGACGACGCCGGCGCCGACGGTGCGGCCGCCCTCGCGAATCGCGAAGCGCAGCTTCTCTTCCATGGCGATCGGCACGATGAGTTCCACGTCCATCGTCACATTGTCGCCCGGCATCACCATTTCGGTGCCTTGCGGCAACGTCACCACGCCGGTCACGTCGGTCGTGCGGAAATAGAACTGCGGCCGGTAATTGGTGAAGAACGGCGTGTGCCGTCCGCCCTCTTCCTTGGTCAGGATATAGGCCTCGGCCTTGAACTTGGTGTGCGGCTTGACCGAACCCGGCTTGCAGAGCACCTGGCCGCGCTCCACGTCCTCGCGCTTCGTGCCGCGCAGCAGCGCGCCGATATTGTCGCCCGCCTGCCCCTGGTCGAGCAGTTTGCGGAACATTTCGACGCCGGTGACGACGGTTTTCGAGGTCGGGCGCAGGCCGACGATCTCGACCTCCTCGCCGACCTTGATGACGCCGCGCTCGACCCGGCCGGTGACGACCGTGCCGCGGCCCGAGATCGAGAACACGTCTTCGACCGGCATGAGGAACGGCTGATCGATCGGCCGCTCCGGCTGCGGAATATAGTCGTCGACCGTCTTCATCAACGCCAGCACCGCGTCGTGGCCGATCTCCGGACTGCGGCCCTCGAGCGCGCAAAGCGCCGAACCCTTGGTGATCGGAATCTGGTCGCCCGGAAATTCATATTTCGAGAGCAACTCGCGCACCTCGAGCTCGACCAGGTCGAGAAGCTCCGGATCGTCGACCATGTCGACCTTGTTCAAGAAGACGACGAGCGCCGGGACGCCGACCTGGCGGGCGAGCAGGATGTGCTCGCGCGTCTGCGGCATCGGGCCGTCGGCGGCGGAGACGACGAGGATGGCGCCGTCCATCTGCGCCGCGCCGGTGATCATGTTCTTCACATAGTCGGCGTGGCCAGGGCAATCGACATGCGCATAGTGGCGCTTCTTCGTCTCGTATTCGACATGCGCCGTCGAGATCGTGATGCCGCGCGCCTTCTCTTCCGGCGCCTTGTCGATCTGATCGTAGGCGGTGTAGGTCGCCCCACCCGTCTCCGCCAGAACCTTGGTGATCGCGGCCGTCAACGAGGTCTTGCCGTGATCGACGTGACCGATCGTGCCGATGTTGCAATGCGGCTTGGTCCGCGCAAATTTTTCCTTGGCCATGACGTGGCTCCTTCAAACCCTATGCGTATTTCGCCTGTACCTTGGCGGCTTCGCCGGCCGGTACCTGCTCGTAGTGGTCGAACTGCATCGTGTAGTTGGCGCGGCCCTGGCTCATGGACCGCAGTTGGTTGACGTAGCCGAACATGTTGGCAAGCGGCACCATCGCATTGATGACCACCGCATTGCCGCGCATGTCCTGGCCTTGCACCTGCCCGCGCCGGCCGAGCAGATCGCCCATGACGGAGCCGGTGTAATCCTCCGGCGTCGTCACCTCGACTTTCATGATCGGCTCGAGCAGAACCGAACCGCCCTCGCGCAATGCGCGGCGCGCCGCGGCGCGGCCGCAAAGCTCGAAAGCGAGCACCGAAGAATCGACGTCGTGATAGGCGCCGTCGATCAGCGTTGCCTTGACGTCGACAACCGGAAAGGCAGCGAGAACCCCCGAGGTCATGGCGGTTGCCACGCCCTTCTCGACGCCCGGAATATATTCCTTTGGAACTGCGCCGCCGACGATCTTCGATTCGAACACATTGCCGGCGCCCGGCGCATTGGGCTCGAAGACGATCGTCACTTTGGCGAATTGGCCGGCGCCGCCCGTCTGCTTCTTGTGCGTCTCGTCGATCTCGACGCGCTTCGTCAGCTTTTCGCGATAGGCCACTTGCGGGGCGCCGATATTGGCTTCGACCTTATAGGTGCGCTTCAGGATGTCGACCTTGATGTCGAGATGCAGCTCGCCCATTCCCTTGAGAATTGTCTGCCCCGATTCCTGGTCGGTCGAGACGCGGAAAGACGGATCCTCGGCGGCGAGCTTGGCGAGCGCCACGCCGAGCTTCTCCTGGTCGGCCTTCGATTTCGGCTCGATCGCAATCTCTATGACCGGATCGGGGAAATCCATGCGCTCGAGGATAACCGGCTTGTTCATGTCGCAAAGGGTGTCGCCGGTGCGCGTCTCCTTAAGGCCGGCGAGCGCGATAATGTCGCCCGCATAGGCCTCTTTGATGTCCTCGCGGTTGTTGGCATGCATGAGCAGCATGCGGCCGATGCGCTCGCGCTTGTCCTTGGTCGAGTTCATCACCGTCGTACCGGATTCGATATGGCCCGAGTAGACGCGCGCGAAAGTGAGCGAGCCGACGAACGGATCGTCCATGATCTTGAAGGCGAGGATCGACAAGGGCTCGCTGTCGCTCGCGTGGCGCACGAGTTCCGCGCCGGTATCCGGATCGACGCCCCTGATTGCCTCGCGATCGACGGGAGACGGCAGATAATCCACGACCGCGTCCAGCAAAGGCTGCACGCCCTTGTTCTTGAAGGCCGAGCCGCACAGGATTGGAATGAAGGTAATGGTCCGGACCGCTTCGCGGATCAGTCTTTTCAACGTCGCCTCGTTGGGTT
>JASHVQ010000141.1 GCA_030044485.1 Methylovirgula sp.
CGACAAGGACATGCTGGAAGACCTGATCGTCGCCGCCCATGAGGATGCGCGCCGCAAGGCCGAGCGGCTGATGGAAGAGAAGATGAAGACGGTCACCGCCGGCCTGCCGCTGCCGCCCGGCATGAAGCTTTTCTGATGGCCGACCGTATCGCCGGCCCCGAGATCGAGCGGCTGATCCAATTGCTGGCGCGCCTGCCGGGACTGGGGCCGCGCTCGGCGCGGCGCGCCGCGCTTTACCTCATCCGCAAGCGCGAAGAGCTGCTCGCGCCGCTCGCCGACGCCCTGGCAACGGCGCGCGAGCGCGTCGTTGCCTGTTCGGTCTGCGGCAATGTCGACAGCTGCGATCCCTGCACCGTCTGCCGCGACCAACGCCGCGACGGCAAGCTGCTCGTCGTCGTCGAAACCGTCGCCGACCTTTGGGCTCTCGAACGCGCCGGCGCCTTGTCGGCGCGCTATCACGTGCTCGGCGGCTGCCTCTCGCCGCTCGACGGGGTCGGCCCCGAGGAACTCAACCTCGCCGGCCTCGTCGAAAGAGTGGCTGGTGACGGGGTCGAGGAAGTGGTGCTGGCGGTCAACGCTACGGTCGACGGGCAGACGACGGCGCATTATGTGACGGATCTCCTGGCGCATCTGCCGGTGCGCGTCACGCGCCTCGCACACGGTGTGCCGGTCGGCGGCGAACTCGACTATCTCGACGAAGGCACGCTTATCGCCGCGATCCGCAGCCGCACCGATTTCTGAAAATCAGATCGCGGGGTTGAGCGTCCAGTCCTTGGCGAATTTCTTGCCCGTCGTGTCGCTCGCGGCGACATGCATTACGCTCGTTCCGTTCGAGAGATAGTCGAAGCGGAAATTCGGGTCCTCGGAAATCGAAATCCCGCCGGTGACCGAAAAGAGCAGATCGTCGCCCTGCATGATCCTCAGCGAATCGACGTAGCGCGCCGGAATGTAGAGATGCGTCGTCGGATCCATCTGCATGCCCGAATTGTTCGGATGCTTGATCATCACGACCGCTTCCTTGCGGCGCGGATCGGAACTCACATATTCGGGCGGCAATTGCCGCACTTTGATCGCGCCGATCTCAGGGTCGTTCGGATCGAGATTGGTGGCGGAGGGAGCCGAGCAACCGCCCGCCGCTTCGACGTAAGACGCCGAGACATAAAGCTTGCCGCCGGCCGTCTCGGCCACCGCGTGGATGTTCGTGGCCTGATTGACGCGGACGCGCGTCTCGATGCTCGTCACCGCCGCCTTCGGCCCGAATTCAAAGACCGCCGCGACCGGCGAAGGATTGTTGTCGATGACGACGGTGAGTTTGGTGATCCGGTTCGGATCGTTCGGAGAATCCGTGGCGGATTCCATGTGCAGGGTGATCGGCACCAGTGCCGCATCCTCGGCGCTGAGCGGCGTGCCGAGCTTGATGATCGTGCCGTCTTCGACGAGCTTTCCGTTGGGGAAGAGAACCTGGGCAAGCCCCGGCCAAAGATCCTGGTCGGCGCGCGCCGCCGGGCCGAAGGCCGGCCAAGCCAGACTCGCTGCGGCGACGATGCCCAACAGAGCCAAAAGTCGCATGGCGCGCATGCCGTTTCTCCCTGGCAATTTCGGCTCAATATAGGACCGCGCCGCGCCGCTTCAAAGCCCCGCCTATTCCCATTCGAGCTCGGCATAGCCCGCCGTCGCATTGCGCGGGTTGTAGACGCCGAAAAGCTGCCATTTGCCGGCCTCGGACTGGCCGGCCGTGCGCGCCGCCTGGCCAATGTCCGCGCCTTTTCCGATAAGGCCCCGTAAATCCGCAGTGAGCTTCGTGAAATAGGCCCTTTCCGCATCGAGCGCCAATGGCCAGTCGACGCCGATTTGCCCGTGGCCGGGAATGACGAGCCGGGCCGGAATTTTGGCAAGTTCAGGCATGGCCTTCAACCAGCCGATGACGCTGCCGTCGATCACCGGCACGTGCTGCAGAAAGACGAGGTCGCCGGCGAACAGGGTCTTCGTCGCCGTATCGAAAATGGTGAGATCGCAGTCGGTGTGCATCGGCGGCCAAGCGTGCAGCACGAGGATGCGATGCCCGAGATCGAGCCGCATGTCCTTGCCGAGCGGCACGAGCAGCGTGGGCGGAATGAGCTTCACGTCGTCGATCAGCGCCGCGCCCATGGTCTTGCGCAGCGTCTGGATGTAGAGCGGCCCGCGCACCGCCAAGGAGCGCGGCAAGTTCTGATGGCCGACGAAGATCACGCCCGGCGCGACGAAAGCCGCATTGCCGAAGACGTGGTCCGGATGTTCATGCGTATTGATGACGTAGCGGATCGGTTTGTCGGTGATCTTCTCGATCGCCGCCTTGAGTCGCTGGCCGATGATCACCGCCCCGCCCGTGTCGATCACGGCCACGGCATCGTCGCCGACGACGAAGCCGATGTTGGCGATATCGCCGCCGCTTGCCGCGTCCATGACGGTGACCGGCGCCTGATGCGCATAGACGCCGGGCGCAATCTCGCGCAGGGCGAGCGGCGCAACCTCCTGCGCGACCGCCTCGCGCACCGGCAAGATTTTCGGCCCCAGGCCAACGGAAAGAGCAACCGCCAGCAACCAAAAGCCGCGGATTAGAAGTCTTGTCACAAGAGAGACCCTTGCGCTTACGGCCTAAGCGATGCGCCCTTTGGACGCAAGCCAAGCTCGGCGAGCCGCCGCCATGACGCGGCAATGCGGCCGTTGGGTTGATCGCACTCTTGGATCATGTATGTATCGGCACCGTTCCGCCAAAGCCC
>JASHVQ010000142.1 GCA_030044485.1 Methylovirgula sp.
GGCCCGCCCGACAAGTATCAGAATGACGCTCAATACGCAGGCCGCGAAAATGAAGGCGGTGACGACGATCGAGCAGACCTCGGCCCAGATTTCCGCAACCTCGTCGCTGGGATCGGCGGCGATGACGATATCCCCGAAATTGTGCCCGCGGATCGTAGCCGGAACGATGGTGAGGCTAGGGGCAGGCTGGAAGAGGCTGATGAACCAGAGCGGAGGACCGTCCGGGCTCGCATAGGTCACGATCGGCATGCTCTCGGCTTCGGCCTCATTGGCCGCGACGAAAATCCGAACGTGACGCAGGTTCTGCAAATCCATCAGCAGGCGCCGCAATGGCGGCCCCGGATCCGGCGTTTCTTGCAAACTGGCCAAGGCCGTCTCGATGAGTTCGCGCGACAGACGCGCATCGGTCTCGCTTTCGGAGCGCACGCGCGGCCCGGCATTCCAGGCAATGAAAGCGATGTTGGCGAGTATGGAGACGAGAAGCAGTGCGCCGAGCAGCAGATTCAATCGCGCCCGAAGGGATAGTGATCGCATGGCCAGCGCCTCCGGGCGCAACTTTACTGAGCTTGGCCCGGCTCTTCCACTCCCCAGTTCTGAGCTAGGCGCCGGGCGGCATGAACTAATCCAGCGGGAGGCGGGAACATATCTTTATTTTTTTCCCGAAACGAACCTCGAGCAAGGCACAAACGCCTTTTAATTGCAAAGACTTATTGACAGGGCGCGGCGCGCCGCGAGAATGCGTGCGATTAACGGACTTGAGGAATGCGCGTTCTCATTGTCGACGATCATCCGGTCATCATCTCCGGCTGCCGGGCCATGCTGTCTCCCTATAAGGACATCGAGCTCATCGACGCCCTCGATGCCGACAATGCCTATGAGAGATATGTCGCGCTGCGCCCCGACGTCGTGGTGATCGACATCAATCTTCCCGGCGTTTCCGGCTTTTCGCTGACGCGGCGCATTCTTCATCACGATCCGGATGCGCGTGTCATTATTTTCACGATGGCCGACGATCCAATTTTCGCGGCGCGCGCCATCGAGACGGGCGCCAAAGGCTATATCGGAAAATGCGAGGATCCGGCGCGCTTCGTGGCGGCCATCCGCGCGGTCGCAACGGGGCAGACATTCCTATTGCCGGAGATGGCGCAAAAGCTCGCTTTCTTCGATCCCGGCAGGCGCGGCGGTTTCCTCAACGCGCTCAATCCGCGCGAACTCGAAATCCTGCGCCTGCTGCGCAACGGAAAAAGCATGGCGGAGATCGCCGGCGTGATCAACGTCTCCTACAAGACGGTCGCCAACAGTTGCGCAAACTTGAAGCGCAAACTCGGCGCCCGCACGCCCCTCGATCTGGTGCGCATCGCGGTCGAGAACAAGCTCGCCTGAACGAGAAGCTCGCCTGAACGAGAATGGCAAGCGCGATTGCGCCCAGCGGCTTGAAGCCTGCTAGTCGATTATGACGTTGCGCGGCTTGCCGGCGACCCAGGCTTCGATATTGTCGACGAGTTGGTTGGCAAGCCCGGTCATTGCTTCGACGCTCGCCCAGGCGACGTGCGGCGTGATGATGAGATTCGGCAGGTTGGCGTCGAGCAGAACGTTGCCGTTCTTGGGCGGCTCGACACTGAGAACGTCGAAGCCTGCACCGGCGATTTCTCCGCTTCGCAGAGCTTCGACCAGCGCCTTCTCGTCGACAAGCCCGCCGCGCGCCGTGTTGATGAGGATCGCATCCTTCTTCATCTTCTTGAATTCCGCGGCGCCAATCATGTTGCGCGTGCCGTCCGTCAACGGACAATGCAGCGAGATGACGTCGCTTTGGGTGAGGATCGTGTCGAGATCGACCTTGCCCGGAAAGTCGAAAACGTCGGTGGCGATGACTTTCATGCCGAGACATTCGGCCCGTGTCGCAACCGACTTGCCGAGCGCGCCGAAGCCCACGAGGCCAAGCGTCGAGCCGGCAATGTCGCGGATCGGATGATCGAAATAGCAGAATTGGTCGATGGTCTGCCATTTGCCCTTGCGCACGTCGAGCACATAGGGAAAGAGGCTGCGGCGCAGCGCGAAAATCAGCGCCAGCGTGTGTTCCGGCACCGTGTTGACCGCGTAATTGCGGATGTTCGAGACGGTGATCCCGTGAGCCTTGCAATAGGCTTTGTCGACACAGTCCGTGCCGGTTGCGGCAACGGCGATCAGCTTCAACGCCGGGAGCTTCTCAAGGCTTGGGGCACGCATCGGCACTTTGTTGATGATCGCGATTTCCGCGCCTGCCAGGCGTTCGACGACCTGGTCGGGAGAGGTCGCCTGATATTCCTTGTAGGTATGCGGAAATTTCGGTTCGCGAACCGAGACGCCGATGGTGGCGCGATCGAGAAAGACGATATTGTAACGCTTGTCTGACACGGACGCTCTCCCTTTTTTCTTTTCATTATGAGGCTCGTGCCCGCCCGTCAATGCATGCGGATCCTGCGCATCTACAAGCGCGATGTCGCCGACAAGAACGCGCCCGATGCGGTGCTGATCGGCGTGTTGAACCTTACGAGATCGCGCGCCATGGCGCGGCCGACCACCTGGGCGAAAGAGCTCGGTGCCGAGGATTGCGCCGCGCGTCTCGATCAGACCCTCGATGAGGAAAGGAAACGGACGAGAAGCTCGCCAATCTCGCCGAAGGCATGGTCAATCGGGCCGCGGCCTGGAGACCCGAGCGGCCGCCGACGGCCGCCGCGCGCCGCCTTCGGGGCGCCAACGTTTCAATAACGTTTAGCCGTATAGCCACAATAACGAGAACTATATTCATCAAAAAGCGAGCCTACGACTTCACAATTCCTGAGCTTAACTTTCGTATAACTCTAAAACTTTCCGCGAATTCATAGGATCGTCGAAGCCTGCATTGGAACAACCAGCCCGGGCTGCGGGTTGCCAGGGCAGCCGTTTCGCTCGGCACTCGTCCCCTAGGAACGCAAATCAGGAGAGATGGAGAATCATGATGGCTCATGAGCGCACAGGTTCAAACCGGGGGTTTGCCTCCATGGATGAGGAGAAGCAGCGCGAAATCGCCCGCAAGGGAGGCGCCAGCGTTCCGGCCGATGAGCGCAGCTTTTCGAAAAATCCGCAGCTTGCCGCCGAGGCCGGCCGCAAGGGCGGCGCGAGCGTCCCCGGCGAGAAGCGCAGCTTTTCACAGGACCATGAGCTCGCCTCGGAAGCCGGCCGCAAGGGCGGCCACGCTTCGGGCGGCAATTTCGCCAACGATCCGCGGCGCGCCTCGGAGGCGGGCCGCAAGGGCGGCCACGCTTCCGGCGGCAATTTTGCCAAAGATCCGCAACGCGCGGCGGAAGCGGGTCACCGCGGCGGCGAAGCTTCGCACGGTCGAAACTGAAGCATCGCGGCGTAAGCTAAGGCCAATCGAATGCGGCGCTCGGCGGGCATTGGGCCCGCCGCCCGCTTGTTGCGGTGGTTACTTCCCCGCTTTGGCAATTCTGACAGCTTCGCGCAGATCATCGACGAAACGCGCGAAAGCCTGACGGCGGCTTGCCTCGTCCCGCATGCGCAGAATCGCCGAAGGGTGCATTGTGGCGAGCGCCCGATGCCGGTCGGCGAAGGGAAAGACTTTGCCGCGCGTCTTGGCCAGCACCACGGGTCTTTGCAAGATCTCACGCGCGGCGATCGCGCCGAGCGCGACGACGAGCTTCGGTCGGACGAGCGCCAGTTCCCGATCCAGCCACCAGCGGCAGGCCTGCACTTCGCCACGATCGGGATGTTTGTGGAGGCGGCGCTTGCCGCGCTCCTCGTGCTTGAAGTGCTTTACCGCATTCGTGACATAGGTCGCGGCGCGATCGAGCCCCGCCGCGGCGAGGCCTTCGTCGAGGACGCGCCCAGCCGGTCCGACGAACGGACGGCCGGCGCGGTCTTCCTGATCGCCGGGCTGTTCGCCGACCAGCATGATGAGCGCGCCGATCGGGCCTTCGCCGAACACGGTTTGGGTCGCGTCGCGGTAAAGCGGACAGCGCTCGCAATGCGCCGCCTCAGCCGCGACTTTCCGCAATTGCGCCGCTGCTTGTCGCAGATCGACCGGAACCCGCGGCTCCTCATCGGGCGCTTGCGCGGCTTTTATCATGGGATCTTGCACAAAGTAATCTTCCGCGCCTCCGAACTCGGAGCGTGAACTTCATATTCGCTCACCTGGTTCCGAGCGGGTCGACCGTCTCCTGCTTTGACGACGCAGGCAAGGGCGCCGGCTTGCTCGGCAAGTCGAGAAGCGTGGCGAATTCGTAGGATTTCGGTGACCCGCTCAACGTCAATTTCACGGGCAGACGGCGCACGGCGCTCGCGGTCGGCTGTTCGACGGCGACGATGGAAAAGCGCCCATCGGGAAGCCGCTGCGTATCTAAAGCCCACCCGTCGGGCGCCTCGGCAAAAAGATCGGTCGGCGGGGGTTCGCTCTTCCAGGTGAAGACCCATGTCGGGTTGGTCGCGGTTTCATCCGCTTCGAGGCTGAATTTGCCTTCGACCTCCTTGGGCGTCAACGCGACGGGCACGCGCGCCTCTGCCGCCGCAATTGCCGCCTCCTGCGACCCATCCGAGCTTTTCGGCAGAATGAGTTCGGCGCTGCTTTCGACGGGAAGGCAGATGTTGTCGCAGACGGCATAATTGACGCTCAGGCGCAGGCGCACTGGCCGTTGCTGATCTTGCGCTGCGACATGGATGGGAAATGTAACGCCGCCGCGGTAGCCGAACGCCTCGATTCCCTGCTCGTTCATGCGCTGCGGCGCGGGAAATAATATTTCGGCGTTTGCCACATTCTGCGAGCCGGTCACGGAAAATTTAGGCGGCACGCCCGCCTCGCCCGGCTCGCGCCAGTAGGTGATGGCGGTCGGCGCAAGCTCGATCTCCACGGCGGCTCTGTAGATGTTATTTTCCAAACCGGCGGCTATAAGCCGCATTTCGGCCTTGCCGCCGGCCTGCTGTGTCCAGGGGCTCTCGAACGGATCGGACTTCGCCGGCAGCGCGATGAGTGAGAGAGCCGCCACGAATCCGAGGCCAGATGCAAAAAGGCCATGGCCAAACGGACGCGCCTGCGCCAACATGGCGGTTCCGCGAGAGGAACGGGTTTTGCGAGTCTTAGGCAGCGATATTTTCCCGAAGAATTCGCGAGCCAAAGGTGAAATCGATCCCTGGCGATCCATGTGATCTATACTGGATAAGGCACGAATGACGGCAAGCATGAAGTACAAGGGGAAAGGCAAGGGCTATCTCGACGGCCAGTTGCTGCTTGCCATGCCCGGCATGACGGACGACAGGTTCGCGCGCTGCGTCGTTTATCTCTGCGCCCATTCGGACGAGGGCGCCATGGGCATCATCATAAATCGCCGCGCGCCGAGTCTCAATTTCTCGGAGCTTCTGGTCCAGCTCGAGGTCATTGCGCCGGACGAAGCCATAAGGCTGCCCGCGCAGGCGGGTGCGGTGCCGGTCTTGAAAGGCGGCCCGGTCGAGACCGGCCGCGGCTTCGTTTTGCATTCGAACGATTTTTATATCGACAATTCGACGCTGCCCATCGACTCCGGTGTGTCGCTCACCGCGACGATCGACATTCTGCGGGCCATCGCCCACGGCGCGGGACCCGACCGCGCCGTCCTTGCGCTCGGCTACGCCGGCTGGTCGCCCGGGCAGTTGGAAGACGAGATGCAGCATAATGGCTGGCTCACCTGCCCGGCCGACAGCCGGCTGATTTTCGACACGCCGCTCGAATCGAAATATGAGAGCGCGCTGCGTAAGCTCGGCATAGACCCGGGGTTTCTTTCGGCTCAATCCGGCCACGCCTAGCGCCGCGGCCTTCAGGCCGCGATCGACGCGGCGCCGACAAGCTTGCGCGCGTCGGCGGCGCTCATCGGATGGCCGAAGGCATAGCCCTGCGCATATTCGCAGCCGAGCTGATAGAGTTCGATCGCATCCGACTCCGATTCCGCCCCCTCGGCGACGACGCTCATGTCGAGATCGTGAGCCAAGGTGACGATGGAACGCAGAATGACGGGCCGTGCGCCCTTGCCGTTGTGGCGAACGAAGGCGCGATCGATCTTGATCGAGTCGAAGGGGAAGCGCTGCAAATAAGCGAGCGAGGAATAGCCTGTCCCGAAATCGTCGAGCGAAAGCCCGGCCCCA
>JASHVQ010000143.1 GCA_030044485.1 Methylovirgula sp.
AATGCCGATCTCGCCAACGATCTCGGCAATCTGGCACAGCGCTCGCTTTCGATGATCGCCCGCAATTGCGACGGCAAAATTCCCGAGCCCGGAAAACTCAGCGAAGCCGACCGGGCTATTCTCGCCTCGGCCGCGACTCTGCTCGGCGGCGCGCGCCGCTCCATGCAAGACTTTGCGCTCCACGCCGTTCTCGCCGACATCTGGCGCGTCGTCGGCGAGGCCAACCGCTATTTCGCCGCGCAGGAACCTTGGGCGAAAAAGAAAACCGCGCCCGAACGCATGGCGACGATTCTTTACGTCACATCCGAAGTCTTGCGGACCGTGGCCATACTCGCGCAGCCTTTCATGCCCGGCGCCATGGCGAAACTGCTCGACCTTTTGGGCGTTTCGCCGGCCGAGCGCGATTTCGTGCACCTAGGGCAGGGGGCCGAGGTCGGCCGCCGATTGCCGCCGCCCGTGCCGATTTTTCCGCGCTATGTCGAAGCGGAAACCGTCTGATGCTGATCGACTCGCATTGCCATTTGGATTTCGAAGATTTCGCCGCCGATCGCGACGCGGTGGTCGAGCGGGCGCGCGCCGCAGGGCTCGAGCGCATGATCACGATCTCGACGCGCGTCAAGGAATTCCCGAACATCCGGGCAATCGCCGAAACCTATCCCGACGTCTATTGCACGGTCGGGACGCATCCCCACAATGCCGGCGAAGAGCAGGCGGAGTTGTCCGAGCTTGTCGAGCTGGCGCGACATCCGAAATGCGTCGGCATCGGCGAAGCGGGGCTCGATTATCATTACGACTATGCGCCGCGCGATCTGGCGGCGCGCGTCTTCCGCACGCATATCGCCGCGGCGCGGCAGACGGGTTTGCCCCTAGTCATCCATGCGCGCGATGCCGACGCCGATATTGCTGCGATTCTCGAAGACGAAATGGCCAAAGGCGCCTTCCAAGCGGTGCTGCATTGTTTCACTTCCTCGCGCCAGCTTGCCGAGACGGGCTTGAAACTCGGCTTCTACATTTCCTTCTCGGGCGTTCTGACGTTCAAGAAATCCGACGAATTGCGGGCGATCGCCCGTGACGTGCGCAGCGATCGCCTGCTGGTCGAAACAGATGCGCCCTTTCTTGCGCCCGTGCCTTATCGCGGCAAGCGCAACGAGCCGGCCTTCGTCGTCGAGACGGCGAAGGTGCTGGCCGAAATCAAGGGAATTTCCGCGGCGGCGCTCGCCGCAACGACGCGCGCCAACGTATTGCGGCTTTTCTCCAAGATGGACGCCGGGCGCGTCGCCGCCGCGCAATGAACTTGACGATAACGATTCTCGGCTGCGGACCGTCGGGCGGCGTACCGCGGCTCGGCGCGGGCTGGGGCGCCTGCGATCCCAAAAATCCCAAGAACCGGCGCCGGCGCTGTTCTATCCTGGTCGAGCGCGCCGGCCGGGATGGGACCAAGACCCAAGTGCTGATCGACATGTCGCCGGATCTGCGCGCCCAATTGCTGGATTGCGGCGTGAGCCGCCTCGACGCCGTTCTGCTCACTCATTCGCATGCCGATCATACGCATGGGATCGACGAGCTGCGCCCGCTGGTCATTTTGGCCAAGAAGCGCATCGATCTTTATATGGACGCGGCGAGCGCTGCAAACGTGCGCCGCCACTTCGAATATGTTTTTGAAACGCCGAAGGACGGCTTTTATCCGCCGCTTCTCAACGACAAGCGGCTGGCCCCAGGCAAGATTTGCCGCATCGACGGGCCGGGCGGGCGGATCGATTTTCAGCCGTTCCGGCTTGAACATGGCGACATCGACGCACTCGGCTTTCGCTTCGCCGGCATCGCCTATACGCCCGATCTCAACGCCATCCCGCCCGAAAGCCGGAAATATCTCGAAGGGCTCGACCTTTGGATCGTCGATGCCTTGCGCTACGCGCCCCACCCAAGCCATTCCTCGCTCGCCGAGACGCTCGAATGGATCGCAACCTTCAAGCCGAAACGGGCGGTCCTGACCAATATGAACACCGACCTCGATTTCGCGCAGCTGAAAGCCGAGCTGCCGCCGGACATCGAGCCGGCCTATGACGGCATGCGCATCGAAATTTCAGCCAAAGACGCCGTTTGAGCGGCGCCGAGCAATGTCGCCTCGCCAGCCCCGCCTGGATTAGTTCCATAATATTGATTATGCGAATCATCCATGTTCAAGCGGCTGATTTGCAAGTTCCTTCTGCCCCTTGCCGCCGCGCGCCGCGGCCGGCGGGCGCAAAAGCGGTAGCCAAAGGGCCGGTTATTCTGCTATCAATGATATAAAGGCGGGACTGTCGGCATTCCTGGAAAACACCAGCGCGAGAGGATCGGCACCGGCGCTTGCGAGCGGCCGCGTGGACGTGTGCGCGGCTTTTGCATGAGAGTTCTGCGGACCGCCGTCGGAAGGTGACTTTGACGCGGTCAGGTCGCGTGGGCATGGAATAGGCAGAACATGAGCAAAGGTAAGGAATTCCGCGGTCCAAAAAAGCGCGGCTTCGATGACGACGGTCCGATGGGCTATGAGCCGCCGCCGCGTCCCGGCCGGCCTCCCCGACCCGCGTTTGGCGGCGGCAGTTTTGGAGGTCCGGAAACAGCCCCAGCTCCGACCGGTACGCCGGTCGATGCCATCGTCAAATGGTTCAAGACCGACAAAGGATTTGGTTTCGTCGAATTGGCCAATGGAGCGGGCGACGCCTTTCTTCACATCGGCGCCCTGCAGGCCGCCGGATTCGATAACGTTCCGCCCGGCGCCAAGTTGAAGGTCTATACGGCAACCGGCGCCAAGGGCACGCAGGTCACGCGCGTGCTCGAAGTCGATACAGCCGGCGCCGCCGAGCGTGCCCCGCCGCGCTTTAACGAGGCCCGCCCGCCGCGCCGCCATCCCGATCCGTCGACCGCCGTGCAGGTCAGCGGAACGGTCAAGTGGTTCGACGACAACAAGGGCTTCGGCTTCGTTCAGTCAAATGACGGCGGCAAGGACGTGTTTGTCCATATTTCGATCCTCGGCCCTTCGGGCGTGCAGCATCTTGCCGAAGGCCAGCCGGTCACAATGCGCGTTGTCGATACGCCCAAGGGCCGCGAGGCTCTGTCGATCGCCCTCGCCTGACGCGACACTTGGTTTTCGGAGAGACGGCGCGGTCAACTCGCGCCGTTTTGTTTGGCGGTCGCGAGCGCCCGGGCGGAAAGCATGGAAAAATCCCGCGACATTGCCAAGCTCCTCGAGATCATGGCGGCGCTGCGCCAGCCGGACACCGGCTGCCCCTGGGATCTCGAACAGAATTTCGCGACGATAGCGCCCTGCACGATCGAAGAGGCTTATGAGGTCGCCGACGCGATCGCCCACGCCGACCTCTCGGCCCTCAAGGAAGAGCTCGGCGACCTTTTGCTTCAAGTCGTTTTCCACGCCCGCCTGGCCGAGGAGCAAGGCGCTTTCGATTTCGGCGACGTTGTCGAGCAAATCGCCGAGAAGCTCATCCGCCGTCACCCGCACGTCTTCGGCGATGTTCGCGGGCTTTCGGCGCAGGACGTAAAAAGCCTTTGGGGTAGGATAAAGGCGCAGGAAAAGGCCGAGCGCGGCGCAGGCAAGGGCCGGCAAACGGGCCTGCTCGCCGAAGTTCCCCTCGCCCTGCCCGGGCTGACGCGCGCCGTGAAACTCCAGAACAAGGCGTCGAGCGTCGGCTTTGATTGGGACGACGCGCGGCTCGTGCTCGCCAAGGTCCGCGAAGAGGCGGACGAAATTGATGCAGCACTCGACGCCGAGGACATAAGGGCCGCGAAAGAAGAAATCGGCGATCTGCTCTTCGCAATCGCCAATCTCGCCCGCCACCTGGGCGCCGATCCGGAAGCGGCAATCCGCCAAACCAATCTCAAGTTCGAAAGGCGCTTCTCCTATATCGAGGGCGAACTGGCGCGGCGCGGCCGGCAACACGCGAACCTGGCGGAAATGGACGCACTTTGGGAAGAAGCCAAGGAGCGCGAAGACTAGGCGCACGCCGCGTCGCGCGGCAAGACTCAGCGCCGGCTTTTCGCCGCGGCCGGGAGCGCCTCGCTGAATCTCCGCCGTACCTTTTCGACGAGCGCCGGCGCCACGCGGACGGTCATATGCGTGCCCTCGCCCGCGCCGCGATCGCTCAAAACTTCGGTGTGTTCGTAAAGCCAATGGCGGCCGGCCCCGTCCTCTGGCTCCAGCGCCAGATCGAGGATGATGCGCTCTCCCGTCAGCCGCGCTTCGAGGCGCGTGAGAAGTTCGTCGAGCCCCTGCCCCGTCAACGCCGAAGTCAAAAGCGGCCGCATCTTCGTCGGCCGGCGCCGCGCTGCGTTCAAAAGCGCCATGAGCTGCGCCGCGTCGATGCGATCGATCTTGTTCCAAACCTCGAGCAAACGCTCCGAGCGCGGCTCGGGAATGCCGAGCTCGGCCAGCACGCGCTCCACGTCCTGGCGCTGCGCCTCGGTGTCGGGATGGGCGATGTCGCGCGCGTGAAGGATCAGATCCGCCTCGATGACCTCTTCCAAGGTTGCCTTGAAAGCCGCGACCAGCATGGTCGGCAGGTCGGAGATGAATCCGACCGTGTCGGACAATATGACTTCGCCGCCGCGCGGCAGGCGCAAAACGCGCAAGGTCGGATCGAGCGTCGCAAAGAGCATGTCGGCGGCGACCACGTCCGCCCCGGTCAGCCTGTTGAAGAGCGTCGATTTGCCGGCGTTCGTGTAGCCGACGAGCGCGACGATGGGATAGGGAACGCTGCGGCGTTTCTTGCGGTGCAGGCCGCGCGTTTTCTTGACGGTCTCAAGATCGTGTTTGATGCGGGTGATGCGCTCCTGGATCAAGCGCCGGTCGGTTTCGATCTGCGTCTCGCCGGGGCCTCCGAGGAAGCCGAAACCGCCGCGCTGGCGCTCAAGATGCGTCCAGGACCGCACCAGACGCGACTTCTGGTAGGTGAGATGCGCAAGTTCGACCTGCAGCG
>JASHVQ010000144.1 GCA_030044485.1 Methylovirgula sp.
ATCGGGCTTGCGATCTATTTCCTCTATGGCCGCACCCACAGCCATCTCGCCGCGCAACGCGCCGCGGCGTGACGCTTTCATTGTGACGCTTTCCATGCGCGTCCTTGCCATCGCCGGGGTGGGCTGGCAGATCGACAATGCCGCTTGCAACGGCAAATCGGTCCGCGGCGCATGGACGGCCATGATCAAGAACGCCGCGCCAAACTGACGCCACCTTCGCGACCGGCTTCTCAGCGCGGCAGCAGGCTCGACCCCATGAGGAATGTGTCGACGGCTTGCGCGGCCTGGCGGCCCTCGCGGATCGCCCAGACGACGAGCGATTGGCCGCGCCGCATGTCGCCGCAGGCAAAGACATTATCGAGCGAGGACTTGTAGTTCGCGGTGTCGGCCGCCACGTTGCCGCGGGCGTCGTAGGCGACGCCGAGCCGGTCGAGCAGGCCTTCGTGCAGGGGCGAGACGAAGCCCATGGCGAGCAGCACCAGATCGGCGTCGATGGCGAAACTGCTGCCGGGGATTTCCTGCATCTTCTCGTCGATGCGCGCGCAGACGAGCTGCTTGACCGCGCCGTTCTCGCCGCGAAACTCCTTGGTGAGCACGCCGAAGTCGCGCTTTGCCCCTTCCTCGTGGCTCGACGAGGTGCGAAGCTTCATCGGCCATTCGGGCCAGGTGAGGAGCTTGTCCTCGTGCTCCGGCGGCATGGGCATGATTTCGAGCTGCAGAATGCTGACCGCGCCTTGGCGCACCGACGTGCCGATACAGTCCGATCCCGTGTCGCCTCCGCCGATGACGATGACGCGCTTGGCCCCGGCGAGGATCGGCAGGTTGGTGTGGAACGGCTCCTTGCTGACCCGGCGATTCTGCTGCGGCAGGAAATCCATCGCGAAATGTATGCCCGCGAGATCGCGGCCGGGGATCGGCAGGTCGCGCGGCTTCTCGGCGCCGCCGGCAAGCACGACGGCGTCGAAGTCCGCGACAAGTTGCGCCGGATCGAGATCGACGCCGACGTTGACCCCGCCGTGAAAATTCACGCCCTCGGCTTGCATCTGCTGAACGCGCCGGTCGATCAGGTGTTTCTCCATCTTGAAATCGGGAATGCCGTAACGCAGCAGCCCGCCGGGCTTGAGATTCTTCTCGAAGACATGGACCTCGTGGCCGGCGCGCGCCAGCTGCTGCGCGCAAGCAAGGCCCGCCGGGCCCGATCCGACAATCGCAACTCTCCTGCCCGTCGATGTCGCCGCCGGCTCCGGATTGACCCAGCCGCTGGCGAAGGCGCGATCGACGATGGCGCATTCGATCGTCTTGATGGTCACCGGACTTTCGATGAGGTTCAAGGTGCACGAGGCTTCGCACGGCGCTGGGCAGATGCGCCCGGTGAATTCCGGGAAATTGTTGGTCGAATGGAGATTGCGCGAGGCTTCCAGCCAGTCGTTGCGATAGACGAGATCGTTCCAATCGGGAATCTGATTGTTGACCGGGCAGCCGTTGTGACAATAGGGAATGCCGCAGGTCATGCAGCGCGCCGCCTGATCCCGCGTCGCTTCTTCCGACAAAGGGATCGTGAATTCCCTATAATTGCGGATGCGATCGGACGCCGGCAGATAGCGCCGGTCGCGCCGATCGATCTCCAGAAAACCCGTGACCTTGCCCATATTCGTTCCAGTTCACGCGCGGCTCAATGCCGATCGCGCGGCCGCAGCCCCTGCGGCTCCAAGCTGGCACGCAAGGCCCGCAAAGAAAAGCGCAAAAGGCAGCCCTCGAAGCTAAAGTCCCTATTCGCCGGCCGCGGCGATGAGCGGCGCCTCATCGTCGTGCGCCAGCATTTCTTCGAGGGCGCGGCGATATTCGACCGGCATCACTTTGCGGAACTTGCCCTTATATTCGTCCCAGCGTTCGAGGATCATGCGGGCGCGCGCCGAGCCCGTGTAGGCGGCATGATTGGAGATCAGCTGGTGCAGACGCTCGGCGTCGTAACGCGTCATGTCGCGCATCACGTCGACGCGGCCGTGGAAGTCGAGATCGCCGCCCTGGTGATAGCTCTTCTGCATGAGCTCTTCTTCCTCGGCCACGGGCTCGAGTTCGACCATGGCAAGGTTGCAGCGCTGCGCGAAATCTCCGTCTTCGTCGAGGACATAGGCGATGCCGCCCGACATGCCGGCGGCGAAATTGCGTCCCGTCTTGCCGATCACGACAACAATGCCGCCCGTCATATATTCGCAGCCATGGTCGCCGGTCCCCTCGACGACCGCGACGGCGCCCGAGTTGCGCACCGCGAAGCGCTCGCCGGCGACACCGCGGAAATAGCACTCGCCCGAGATCGCACCATAGAGCACCGTATTGCCGACGATGATCGATTCTTCCGGCACGATGCGTGACTGGGCTGGCGGATAGATGATGATCCGCCCGCCTGAAAGGCCCTTGCCGACATAGTCGTTGGCCTGGCCTTCGAGTTCGAGCGTCACGCCATGTGCGAGCCAGGCGCCGAAACTCTGCCCGGCCGTTCCGGCAAAGCGCACGTGGACGGTCTCCGCCGGCAGGCCCGCATGGCCGTAGAGGCGCGCGATCTCGCCGGAAAGCATGGCGCCGGTGGCGCGATCCGAATTGCGGATTTTCGATTCGATGCGCACCTTGGCGCCGCGGTCGATCGCCGCTTCCGCCTCGGCAATGAGGCGCCGGTCGAGGACGTTTTCGAGCCCGTGGTCCTGGCGCGTCGAGTTATAGGTTTCGCGCGGGTCGGAGGCTTCGGGCTTGTGGAAGAGCTTCGAGAAATCGAGGCCGCGCGCTTTCCAATGCGCGACGAGCTGCTGCTTGTCGAGCATCTGCATTTGCCCAACTATCTCGTTGAACGTGCGGAAGCCGAGCTTGGCCATCCATTCGCGCACTTCTTCGGCGACGAAGAAGAAGAAATTGATGACATGCTCCGGCTGGCCGACAAAGCGCTTGCGCAGCACCGGATCTTGAGTGGCGACGCCGACCGGACAGGTGTTGAGATGGCACTTGCGCATCATGATGCAGCCCGCCGCGATC
>JASHVQ010000145.1 GCA_030044485.1 Methylovirgula sp.
TTATGTGGCGCGCTTCGGCGTAACGGCGACCAATCTCGCCGCCGATCGCTTCGCCGGGCCTTCGGTCGCTTCGCTCGATACCGACAAGACCCTGACGGCCTTCGACGACACGGCGGATTTGCAGCCAGGCGACTGAGCTAGGCCGCGGCGCTCAATTCGGCATCGAAACGCCCAGAATAGGCGCCAGGACCGCTCCCGCGGGGCCTTCCGGCCAGATCCAGACGAAGAGCAGGGCGAAAAATGCGCCCGCCGCCAAGGCGCGGCCGATTTGCGCCGGCGAAGGATTGCTGCGCCTTTTCAGATGAATCGCGCGGATATATGGGGAATCGAGGTACATTTATTGTTCGGCAGGCCGGGAACCTCCCCAGCGCCAGCCAAGGTTAACCTTGTTTGGTTAGCAGTCCTTTACCACGAGCGGGCCGCCGGCCCCGGCAAGCGGCGCGGCGCTCGATCGGAAAGCCTCAAGCTTGCATTGATTTTGCTTGAAACTTTTGCGGCGGGGATGTTCAGAGAGCCGGAAGGCCAACATGCCGCAATGTTTCGATGAAATGACCTTGGCCGACGGCGCCACGCGCGCCGTCTACGGCAGAATCGCACACTGGCTCGCCGCCACGCCAAGCGAGCTTCTCGCCTCGCGCCGCGCCCAGGCCGAACTCCTCTTCCGGCGCATCGGCATCACATTCGCCGTTCACGGCGACAAGGACGCCGCCGAACGGCTCATCCCTTTCGACATCGTGCCGCGCCTGCTTGGCCGCTCGGAATGGGCGCGGCTCGAGGAGGGGTTGAGGCAACGCGTCAAGGCACTGAACCTCTTCATCGCCGACATCTACGGCGCCCAGGAAATCCTGAAAAGCGGCGTCATGCCGACCGACATCGTATTGCAAAATCCCTATTACGAACCCGAAATGGCCGGGCGGCGCATCCCGCACGACATTTATGTCCACATCGCCGGCATCGACATCGTGCGCATCGACGCGGGCGACTTCTACGTCCTCGAAGACAATCTGCGCACGCCGTCCGGCGTCTCCTACATGCTGGAGAACCGCGAAGTCATGATGCGGCTTGCGCCCGATCTCTTCGCCGAATATCGCGTCGCCCCGGTCGAGAATTATCCCGACGCTCTGCTCGCCACGCTGCGCTCCATCGTGCCGCGCGCCGCGCGCGGCGAGCCGACCATAGTTCTGCTCACGCCGGGTCAGTATAATTCGGCCTATTACGAACATTCGTTCCTGGCCGACAAGCTCGGCGTCGAACTCGTCGAAGGCCGCGATCTTCTGGTGCGCGATGATGTGGTCTATATGCGCACCACCGAAGGCCCGAAACGCGTCGATGTCATCTACCGGCGCATCGACGACGCCTTTCTCGATCCGCTCGCCTTCCGGCCCGACTCGGTGCTCGGCGTGCCGGGTCTCTTCAATGCCTATATTTCCGGCAACGTGACACTCACCAACGCGGTCGGCACCGGTATCGGCGACGACAAGGCGATCTACAGTTATGTGCCGAACATCATCGAGTTCTATCTGGGCGAAAAGCCGATCCTGAAAAACGTGCCCACCTGGCGCTGCCGCGAAGCGGAGGCGCTCGCCTATGTCCTCGATCATCTGCCCGAGCTGGTCGTGAAGGAAGTCAACGGCTCGGGAGGATTCGGCATGCTCATTGGCCCGCATGCGACGCGCGAGGAGATCGACACCTTCCGCCAAAAACTGCGCGCCAAGCCCGACAATTTCATCGCCCAGCCGACGCTTTCCCTTTCGACCTGCCCGACCTCCTTCGATTCCGGCATAGCGCCGCGGCATGTCGATCTTAGGCCCTTCGTTCTCTCCGGCTCGGACGGAATTCGCGTCGTCCCCGGCGGGCTTACGCGCGTGGCGCTCAAGGAAGGCTCGCTGGTCGTCAATTCCTGCCAGGGCGGGGGAACCAAGGACACATGGGTCGTCGACGATTCGCATCTTGAGAATCTGCCCTGCGGCGCCTTCGCGCCGGGGACGACGCGAGAGGCGATGGATCGGTAATTCGGTCGCCGCGGATCGAACATGCTTTCACGGACCGCCGACAATCTTTATTGGCTGGCGCGCTACATGGAGCGCGCCGATTTTCTGGCGCGCATAATCGATGCGACGCGCCGCCTCGCTTCGGTTCCGACCACCCAGCCGGGGCCGGGCACCGAATGGGACAGCACGCTCGAAGCCTCGGGCGCGGGCGAGGGCTTCCGCCGCACCGGCGCTTCGCCGGACGAAGCCAACGTCGTCGAATATCTCATGTTTTCCATGGACAACCCGTCTTCGATCCGCAATTGCATCGAGAAGGCGCGCACCAACGGCCGCGCCGTACGCACCGCGCTCACCGCGGAGATGTGGGACGCAATCAACGGCGCCTGGATCGAGCTCAAGCGGCATGTGATGAGCAATGCGCGCGGCTACGACCGCGAGCAATCGGCGCGCTTCCTGGAGTTCGTCAAGAAGGCGTCGCTCGATTACGACGGGGCGGCGCATCGCACCATGCTGCGCAACGATGCCTATTGGTTTTCGCGCCTCGGCCTTTATATCGAGCGCGCCGACAATACGGCGCGCATTCTCGACGTGAAATACAACATCCTCCTGCCGGAGACGGAGGCGGTCGGCGGATCGGTCGATTATTTCCAATGGGCGGCGATCCTGCGCGCCGTCTCGGCGCTGACCGCCTATCATTGGGTATATCGCGAAAGCCTGAAGCCCTGGCTGATCGCCGACCTTTTGATCCTGCGGCCGGAGATGCCGCGCTCGCTGATCGCCTGTTACGAGAATATCGTGCGTTTCCTCGACTCGATCGGCAAGGCCTACGGACATAAGGGCGAGGCGCAGCGCCACGCGCATACGGTGCTGGCGCGCCTCATGGGAGCGACCACCAAGGAAATCTTCCAGTCCGGGCTGCACGAATTCGTGACCGCGTTCGTCGAGAACAACACCCGCCTCGGCACGATCGTCGCCGAGCAATATCTGCTGAACTGAGCCGGCAAGAGAGGCAAGGGCGGCCCGCGAGGCGCGCCCGCCTCGTCCCCGATTTCGGCCATTTGATTGGCAAGGATTGCGCAGGCTGATAATTTGCAAAGATCAGTCATTCCGGGGCATTGGCGCCCATGCAGACGCATGAAACATTGAAGAGCTTTCGAAAAGTCGCGCCCGGCTCGGACCGGAAGTTCGGCGTCACGCTCGGTCTCGTGCTCGGGTTTCTGGCGTTCTGGCCGCTCGTCCACCACCATGCGCCGAGATATTGGCTGCTCGCCGTCGCAGGTGTCTTTCTCGCCGCCGGGCTTTTCTTTCCCGAGCGGCTGGCGCCGCTGAACCGCGCCTGGTTCAGACTGGGCCTTGTTCTGAACAGGATCGTGAGCCCAATCGTCATGGGCCTTTTGTTCTTTGGCGCCGTCGTGCCGGTCGGCTGGTTTTTGCGCCGGCGCGGCGAAGATTTGATGGATCTTAAGCCTGAGCCGCAAGCTGCGACCTATTGGATCAGCCGCGCGCCCGAAGGGCCGGCGCCGGCCACGCTCGGCAAACAATTTTAGGGGAGCGGAATGTCGGTTCTCGCGGAACTTCTCGAATTCCTCGGCACCCGCAAGAAATTCTGGCTGGTGCCGCTCCTGGTTCTTTTTCTCGTCTTCGGCGGCCTTTTGGTCTTGAGCCAGGGCTCGGTCGTCGCGCCCTTTATCTACACGCTGTTCTGATCGGCACGGATGCTGGTTCTCGGCATTTCCGCCTTCTATCACGACAGCGCGGCGGCGCTCGTCGCGGACGGTCATATCCTCGCGGCGGCGCAGGAAGAGCGCTTCACGCGCAAGAAACAGGACGCCGGCTTTCCCGCCAATGCCGTCGCCTATTGCCTGAGCGAAGCGCGCGGCGCGCCGATCGACAAGGTCGTCTTTTACGAAAAGCCGTTCCTAAAGTTCGAACGCCTGCTCGAAACCTATGTCGCTTTCGCGCCGGCCGGATTTCAATCTTTCCGAACGGCGATGCCGTTGTGGATCGGCGAGAAGCTCTTTCAGCGCGACCTGCTGCGGCGCGAACTCGCCGCCCTCGATGCGGCGCTCGGCGACGCCTCAAAACTCGGCTTTTGCGAACATCATTATTCGCATGCCGCCTCCGCCTATTATCCCGCGCCCTTTCTGTCGGCTTTGGTACTGACAATGGACGGCGTCGGCGAATGGGCGACGACCACGGCGGCGATCGGCGAAGGCGACGATCTCAACATCGTCAAGGAGATCCATTTTCCGCATTCTCTCGGCCTGCTCTATTCGGCCTTCACCTATTACACCGGCTTCAAGGTCAACTCGGGCGAATACAAGCTCATGGGGCTGGCTCCCTACGGCGAGCCGAAATATGCGAAGACGATTTTGGAGCAGCTGATCGATCTGAAGCCGGACGGATCCTTCCGGCTCAATCTCGATTATTTCTCCTATTGCACCGGCCTCACCATGACCGATCATCGCTTCGAGGCCTTATTCGGCGGGCCGGCGCGCAGGCCCGACGAATTGCTCGACCAGCGCCACATGGATCTCGCCGCGTCCATCCAGGCGGTGACCGACGAGGTGGTCCTGCGCCTGACGCGGGCGCTAGCGGCCGAGACGCGGCTCAAGAACCTCTGCCTTGCGGGCGGCGTCGCGCTCAACTGCGTCGCCAACGGCAAGCTGCGGCGCGATGGACGGTTCGAGGGCATCTTCATCCAGCCGGCGGCTGGCGATGCGGGCGGCGCGCTGGGTGCGGCCTACGTCGGCTATTACGACGACAAGCGCGACAAGAGGCGCAAGCGCATCGTCAAGCAGCCCGACGCGATGCAGGGCGCATATCTCGGGCCGGCCTACGCGCAGGCCGAAGTCGAGCGGCGGCTTAAATCGGCAGGCGCGGCCTATGAGGCGGTGAGCGACGCCGATCTCATCGAAAAAACCGCGCAGGCGCTTGCCGCCGGTCAGGCGGTCGGCTGGCACCAGGGGCGCATGGAATTCGGCCCGCGCGCGCTCGGCGCGCGTTCGATCCTCGGCGATCCGCGCTCGCCGACCATGCAAAAGGCGCTCAACCTCAAAGTCAAATATCGCGAGAGCTTCCGCCCGTTCGCGCCCTCGGTGCTGCGGGAGCGCGTCGCCGACTGGTTCGAACTCGATGCCGACTCGCCCTACATGCTGCTCGTCGCCGACGTCAAAACTTCGCGCCGTCGACAAATGACGCAGGCCGAGCAGGCGCTTTTCGGCATTGACAAGCTCAACGTCCCGCGCTCCGACATTCCGGCGGTCACGCATGTCGATTATTCGGCGCGCATTCAGACCGTGCACAAAGAGACGAACCCGCTTTATCACGCCTTGATCAGCCGCTTCGAGGAATTGACCGGCTGTCCGGTGCTCGTGAACACGAGCTTCAACGTGCGCGGCGAACCCATCGTTTGCACGCCGGAAGACGCTTTCGCCTGCTTCATGGGCACGGAGATCGAGTTTCTGGCGATCGGCAATTGCGTGCTTCGCAAAGCGGCGCAGAACCCGGA
>JASHVQ010000146.1 GCA_030044485.1 Methylovirgula sp.
GCCTTGCCGGGATCCTCGATCACCTGCCAGAGGGCGATGATCCCGAGGTAGATCAGGAAAAGGACGAAGACCGAGGTGAGGCGCGCGTCCCAAACCCACCATGTGCCCCATTCGGGCTTGCCCCAGAGCGAGCCGGTGACGAGGCAGAGCAAGGTAAAGCCCGCGCCGAGCGGTGCGGCGGCTTTCTGCGCCGCGTCGGCCAAAGGATGGCGCCAGACGAGCGTGCCCAAAGCCGCGGCGCTCATGACGAGATAGCAGAACATCGCCATCCAGGCGGACGGCACGTGCAGATACATGATGCGGACTGTCTCGCCCTGCTGATAATCGGGGGGCGAATCGAGGAGCGCGAGATAAAGGCCTATGCCCAGAAGCAGCGCGGTCGCGGCCGCCGCGATAGGCAGGGCAACGCGCACCAGGCGCAAAAATTCAGCCGGATTGGCGTAGTTCGGCATCGCTCTCATCTAGGCGCGTCGGCGATCCAAGGCAAATGCTTCGGCGCCCATCCAGTAAGGACGGTTTCCAAATGCTTCACTCCCCGGCGTGGCGCAGCGCCGCGGCTGCGGCGAAGGGCGCCAAAGCCAGCGCTGCGAGCGTGAGCCCGCAGAGAACCAGGAAAGGCGTCGCAAAGCCGAGAGTGCCGTTCGCCGCCGCGACACCGAAGATCAGGATGGGGATCGAAATCGGCAGGATGAGAACGGCGAGCAGCAGGCCGCCGCGCCGCAGGCTCACGGTCAAAGCCGCGCCAATGGCGCCGATCAAGGTGAGCGCCGGCGTGCCGACGGCGAGCGAGGCGGCGACGCCCGCCAAAACATGCGCGTCGATCCCGAGCATCAGCCCGAAGAGCGGGCTTGCGAGGACGAGCGGCAGGCCGGTCAGCAGCCAATGGGCCAGGCATTTGACGAGGACGATCCATTCGAGCGGCGTGTCGCTCATTGTCAGAAGGTCGAGCGAGCCGTCTTCGGCCTCGGCCTGGAACAGCCGGTCGAGACCCAGCAGGGTCGCAAGCAGCGCCGCGATCCAAAGAATTGCCGGCCCGATGCGGGCAAGAAGCGCGAGATCCGGCCCGACCGCGAAAGGCGTGACAGCGACGAGGCAGAGGAAGAAGACGACGCCCATCGAGACCGCGCCGCCGATACGCCGCCCGATCTTGAGATCGCGGGCGAGAAGCGCGGCAAGCGCCGCAGGCACGGACGGGCTTTCGGACGTCATGATGCGTCTCGCGCGCCGCCGAGCGCCAGTTCGCGCGCCGCAATCGGCAGCGCGGCATGCGTCGCCGCGACGATGAGGCCGCCCTCGGCCAGATGCGCCGCCATGATGTCGAGCGCAATGATCTGCGCGGCGGCATCGAGCGCGGTGAGCGGCTCGTCAAGCAGCCAGAGCGGGCGGCCGACGACGATCAGCCTGGCGAGCGCGACGCGGCGCTTCTGGCCGGCCGAAAGATAGGCGCAAGGCAGATCGGCGACTTCCCCGAGCCCCAGGCGCGCCAGGGCATCTTCGACCTCCGCAAGGCCCGGCCGCGCCGCGCCCGTCGCCAGCAGGGCGGCGAGAAAGGAAAGATTTTCGAGGGCCGTGAGGCTCGGCTTCACCGCATCGGCGTGCCCGACATAGTGGCAAAGCTCGGCAAGCCGCGCCTCGGAGGCGGGCGAAACCGTGATCCGACCCTGGGCAAGCGGCAAAAGTCCGGCAATCGCCTTGAGCAAGGTCGATTTGCCCGCGCCGTTCGCTCCGCTGACGACCAGAGCCTCGCCGGCGGCCAAACGAAAGCCGAGGTCGGCGAAAATCGCGCGGCCGCCGCGTTCGACGCTGAGACCCGAAGCCTCGATGTTCATGCCTGGAAAAATGGCGTTTCCCTGGAGCGCGTTGCGACTTTCGGCCATGTGGCGGCCGGATTGGAACTTATCTATAAAACGCCGGTGCGGTTTTCCCCAAGTGTGCGCAGGACAAGGTGATGGCTTGGCTCGATTCCTTCAAATGCCGGAAGAAACTCAAGGTCGGCGCAAAGACCTATCATTATTTCTCGCTGCAAGCGGCGGAGAAGAACGGACTTCCCGGCATTTCCCGCCTGCCGTTCTCGATGAAAGTTCTGCTCGAGAACCTGTTGCGCCACGAGGACGGCCGCTCCGTCACCAAGGAGGACATTCAGGCGGTTTGCGAATGGGTCGACAATAAGGGCGCGGTGGAGCGCGAGATCGCCTTTCGTCCGGCGCGCGTGCTGATGCAGGATTTCACGGGCGTTCCGGCCGTCGTCGATCTCGCCGCGATGCGCGACGCGATGACCAAGCTCGGCGGCGATCCGCAAAAAATCAACCCGCTTGTACCGGTGGATCTCGTCATCGACCATTCGGTGATCGTCGATGCCTACGGCAGTCCCCAGGCCTTCAAGACCAACGTCGATCTCGAATATGAGCGCAACGGCGAGCGCTACCGCTTCCTGAAATGGGGGCAGGATTCGTTTGCCAATTTCCGCGTCGTGCCGCCCGGCACCGGCATCTGCCATCAGGTCAATCTCGAATATCTCGCCCAGACCGTCTGGACGCGGAAGGAGAAGCACGGAAAGGAGACGATCGAGGTCGCCTATCCGGATTCGCTGGTCGGGACCGATTCGCATACGACCATGGTCAACGGCCTCTCCGTGCTCGGCTGGGGCGTGGGCGGCATCGAGGCGGAGGCCTGCATGCTCGGCCAGCCGCTGTCGATGCTTCTGCCGGAAGTCGTCGGTTTCAAATTGACGAACGAGCTTAAGGAAGGCGTCACCGCCACCGACCTCGTGCTCACCGTCACGCAAATGCTGCGCAAACATGGCGTGGTCGGCAAGTTCGTCGAATTCTACGGGCCGGGGCTCGCGCATCTGACGCTCGCCGATCGCGCGACGATCGCCAATATGGCGCCGGAATATGGCGCAACCTGCGGCTTCTTCCCGATCGATTCGGAAACGCTCGACTATCTTTCGACCT
>JASHVQ010000147.1 GCA_030044485.1 Methylovirgula sp.
CTACGCCGACGATCAGAAAGCCGCCGAACAACATCACGAAAACCGCCGGCCCGTCGCCGGAATCGGCAAAGCCGAAGTTCAATCCGCAAACCTTGCAGGCGGGAGCAAGATTGAGAAAGCCGGAAAACAGCGCGCTGCGGTGACAGCGTGGACAATGTCCGACGAGGCCATCCCAGATTGTCGAAGGCAAACTATTGTCACTGCCGCTCATCGCGGCTCCGTTGCGCAGCCGGCCCGCGACGGGCGGCCTCATGAGAGCGCGTCCGGGATCCTGCCCCGAACGCGCCCGACAGCAATTCTCAATGCTCCATCGGGGCGCCCCACGAGCCCCAGACATAGATGCAAGTGAACAGAAACAGCCACACGACGTCGACGAAATGCCAGTACCAGGAGGCGAATTCGAAGCCGAGATGCCGCTGCGGCGTGAATTGCCCGGCGACAGCGCGGATCAGGCAAACCGTCAGGAAGATCGTGCCGATGATCACGTGGAAGCCGTGGAAGCCCGTCGCCATGAAGAAGGTCGAGCCGTAGATCGAGCCTTTGAAGCCGAACGGCGCGTGAATATACTCGTAGGCCTGAATGGACGTGAAGGAGATACCGAGAAGGATGGTCAGAATCAGCCCATTCCTAAGGTTGGCGCGGTCGTTGTTCAGCAGCGCGTGATGCGCCCAAGTCACCGTCGTGCCCGACGTCAACAAGATGATCGTGTTGAGCAGAGGGAAGTGCCAGGGATCGATAACTTCAATGCCCTTGGGCGGCCAATGTCCGCCGGTAAAGGCGACGCGCGCATATTGGATTTTCTCGCCGGCATCGAGGCTGGCATCGAAGAAGGCCCAGAACCAGGCGACGAAGAACATCACCTCCGAGGCGATGAAGAGGATCATGCCATAGCGCAGCCCTATGGCGACGACCCGCGAGTGATGGCCCTGATATTCCGCCTCCTTGATGACGTCGAGCCACCAGGATGCCATGACGTAGAGGACGAGGATGACACCGGCGCCGAAAATATAGCTTCCGGGCGTCGTGCCGAACATCTCGATCGCCCTGATCCAGGTGATGCCGCCGAACGCCATCATGAAGGCGCCGATCGCGCCGAGGATCGGCCAGGGGCTCGGATCGACGAGATGATACTCGTGGTTTTTTGGATGCGCGTCCGCCATCTATGTCCCCTCTCCTAGTTCCGGCCGTCCGGTTCCTGCCCGCCTTGGCCCTCTGCCTCGTTTACCGCCTTCGGTCAAGGCGACGAATGATCCTTCAAAGTCGCGGCGCGGTATCGCCGCTTGCGGTCAGCGGCGCCGCCACCGGGCGCGAATAGAATGTGTAGGACAGCGTGATCTCGTCGATCCCGTCCATCGTCTCGTCACGTTCGAGCGCCGGATCGAGGAAGAAGACCACCGGCATTTCCATCGTCTGATGCGCCCCGAGATGTTGCTCGGTGAAACAGAAACAGGCGAGCTTGTCGAAATAGGCGCCGGTCTGCCCGGGCGAAACGTTATAGACGGCGCGTCCGGCCGTCTCCTCGTTCGCCATGTTCGTCACCCTGAAAAAGACCGTCGCCGTCTGGCCGGTGCGCACCTTGATCTGCGGTATTTCCGGCGCGAAGCGCCAATTGAGGCCCGGCGCGACATTGGCGTCCAAGCGCACGATTATCATGCGGCTGCCCTTGACGCTCGGCGCGGCCCTGGCAACCTGCGTCGTGCCGGCAAATCCCGTCCGCGCGCAAAAGACCTTGTAGAGAGGCACCGCCGCGAAGGAAAGCCCGAGCATCGACAGCGTCGCGACGACCACGCCGGCGGCGACCCAGCCATGTCGGCTCGAACGGGGATCGGGCATATCTGAATTTCCCGCCATCTTACAAGGGTCGGTTGAGCACGCCCGGTCCGACCTTGACGATCGTCACGGCGTAGAAAAGCAGAACGAGAAAGCCGACGGCCAGGCCGATGGCGATATTCCTCTGCCTGCGGCTCTTGCTCTGTTCCGGCGTCAGCACGACGCCGTCGGGTTGGCGATCGGTAGTCATCGCAGCGTCTCAGGATCCGGCGGCAAGCGCCAGCAGGCGCTCGCCCAAAAGTTCGGCAAACAACAGAAAGAGATAGAGGATCGAGAATCCAAAGAGGCGCATGGCGCATGTGTCGGCGCCCTCGCCGCTGCGAACGCGATAGACGTTTAGCGCGAGGCCTATGAAGACGGCGCCGAGGACGACGCTCAGCGCGCCGTAGAGCGGCGAAGCCAAGCCGCAGACAAAAGGCAGAACGCCGACCAATGCGAGCACGATGCTGTAAATCAGGATTTCGAGCCGCGTGCGGCCGGCGCCCTTGACGTTCGGCATCATGGGAATGCCGGCCCGCTCGTACTCGGCCGAACGCACCAGCGCCAAAGCCCAGAAATGCGGCGGCGTCCATACGAAAATGATGGCGAAGAGGATGAGCGCCACAAGGCTCACGTTGCCGCTTGCGGCGGCATAGGCCACGACCGGCGGCAAAGCCCCGGCCGCACCGCCGATGACGATGTTCTGCGGCGTCGAGCGCTTCAGCCACATCGTGTAGATGACGACGTAGAAGAAGATGGTGAAGGCGAGCAATGCCGCCGCCAGGAGGTTGGCGACCAGGCCGAGTGTCAGGACGGCGAAGATCGCCAGCGTGAGGCCGAAGGCCAAAGCCTCGCGTGGCGTCACCCGGCCAGTCGGGATTGGACGGCGGCGGGTACGGCGCATGACGGCGTCGATGTCGGCGTCGTACCACATGTTGAGCGCGCCGGCAGCGCCGGCGCCGACGGCGATCGCGAGCAGCGACGCAAAGCCGATGACGGGATTTATGTGCCGCGGCGCGAACAACAGGCCGGTGAGCGCCGTGAATATCACGAGCGACATCACCCGCGGTTTGAGCAAGGCGAGATAGTCGCCGGGGCTGGCGGCGGAGATCGCCGCCAATCCGGGTGCTCTGCTTTCATCGATAAAGGCCATGGCGCGGCTTGTACCTCAGACTTTACAAAGCAAAGCCGCGCGGGCCCGCATCAATGTTCAGAGCCCACGATCCGCGGCAGAACGTCATAAGAATGGAACGGCGGCGGCGACGTCAGCGTCCATTCGAGCGTCGTCGCGCCGGGACCCCAAGGATTATTGCCGGCCACGCGCTTTTTGGTGAAAGCGTCGTAGAGCAAATAGACGAAGAAGAGAATGCCGATGCCCGACAGGTAGGCGCCGTAGGAAGATACCTCGTTCCACAACGTATAGGCGTCGGGGTAATCGACATAGCGCCGCGGCATCCCCGCAAGACCCAGGAAGTGCTGCGGGAAGAACGTGACATTGACGCCGACGAACATCAGCCAGAAGTGAATTTTGCCGAGCGTCTCGTTGTAGAGGTAGCCCGTCATTTTCGGGAACCAGTAATAGAAGCCCGCGAAGATCGCGAAAACCGCGCCGAGCGACAGAACGTAGTGGAAATGCGCCACGACGTAATAGGTTTCGTGCAGGGCGCGATCGATGCCCGCGTTGGCGAGCACGACGCCGGTCACGCCGCCGACGGTGAACAGGAAGATGAAGCCCGTCGCCCACAACATCGGAACGCGGAACGAAATCGAGCCGCCCCACATGGTCGCGATCCACGAGAACACCTTGATGCCGGTCGGCACGGCGATCACCATGGTCGCGAAGACAAAATAACGCTGCGTGTCGAGCGACAGGCCGACGGTGAACATGTGGTGGGCCCAAACCAGGAAACCGACGATGCCTATCGCCACCATGGCATAGGCCATGCCGAGATAGCCGAACACCGGCTTGCGCGAGAAGGTGGAGATCACCTGGCTGATGATGCC
>JASHVQ010000148.1 GCA_030044485.1 Methylovirgula sp.
ATTGTCTGGCCGAAAATTTTCGAGGCGCTGCGGCCGATCGTGATCGCCGCGCGTTGCATCGCCATCAGCGGCAAGCTGCAATCCGAATCCGGCGTCGTTCACGTTGTCGTCGAACGTGCCGAGGATCTGACGCCGCTGCTCGGCATGCTATCGAGTCAAGACGGGGGCTCGACGCGCGCCGGTACGGCGAAGCGCGACACAGGCGGGCCGCAGATCTGCGACCAGCCGGATCTTTTCAGCGTGGCGACGGCAAGAACGACGACCGATCGGCGCGAAATTCACGCCGTGCTGCCGAAGGGCCGCAATTTCCAATAGGCGCAAGAAGGCCGCCGTTCCAGGAACGGCGGCCCCGATAGATCCAAGAACGAGACTTAGGCCGCCTGAAGATTGACGGCGGCGAGCTTGCCGGAGCGGCGATCCGTTTCGACATCGAAGGAGACTTTCTGGCCTTCGACGAGGCCGCGGAGTCCCGAACGCTCCACCGCGCTCACATGTACGAAAACATCCTTGCCGCCGCCTTCCGGCGCGATGAATCCATAGCCTTTTTGTTCATTGAAGAATTTGACAGTCCCAACTTGCATACTGTGCCCTTTCGTGGCGCATGGGGAACGCGGAATGCGACCCCGTTTCAGTCGAATTTGGCAGAAAGGCTGAAACCTGCGCCGAAGAGCGAAGCGATTCAGATCAGTCCAAAAGCGATGCCTCTATATGTGCCCGATCGAAGCGCTTGGCAAGTGGACTCTAGGTTCCGCCGTTCTCCCTTACGACGGTTAAGATAGCGTCGGTCAAACGCTGCAAATCCGCCGCATCGATCGTGAAGGCAGGCGTCACATAAATGACGCGCTCCAAGGGCCGGATGAAAACGCCAAGCTCGATGAAGCGGCGACGCAGCGCATCGACATCGGGCGTCGTATCGAACTCGACCACGCCGATCGCGCCTTTGACGCGCACGTCCTTGACGCCGCGCATGTCGCGGCACGGCATAAGACTTGTCCCGAGGCTGGCTTCGATCGCCGCGACTTGCTCAAGCCGCGGCTCGGTCTCGAAAAGATCGAGCGAGGCATTCGCCGCCGTGCAGGCGAGCGCGTTTCCCATATAGGTCGGGCCGTGCATCAGCGCCTGGCGCGGATCGTCCGACCAGAAGGCCTCGAAAACGCGGCGGCGCGCGATTGTCGCGGCGAGGCCCATGGTCCCGCCGGTCAGCGCCTTCGACAGGCAGATGATGTCGGGCGTGACCTCGGCCTCATGAAAGGCGAACATTCGCCCGGTGCGGCCGAAGCCCGTGAAAACCTCGTCGAAAATCAAGAGAAGGTCGAAGCGATCGGCGAGCGCGCGAATCCTGGCGAGCACGTCGGCCGTATGGAAGATCATGCCGCCGGCGCCTTGCACCGAAGGTTCGACGATGATCGCCGCGAGCTCTCCGCAATGGCGCGCGACAAGCGCTTCGAGCGCCGCGGCGCTTTCTTCCTCGCGCGGCAGGTCGGCGATGACGTTCTGCGCCAGCACGCCGGCGAAACGTTTGTGCATCCCTTCCTCGGGATCGCAGACCGCCATGGCCGCGAACGTGTCGCCGTGATAGGCGCCCTTGAACGCAAGAAATTTGTCGCGGCCCGCAACGCCCTTGTTGAGCCAGAATTGCACCGCCATTTTGAGCGCGACTTCGACCGCGACCGAGCCGCTGTCGGAGAAAAACACGCGGTCGAGATCGCCGCCGAGAAGCGCGCCAAGCCTTTGCGCCAACCGCACCGCGGGTTCGTGCACGAGCCCGCCGAACATCACGTGCGGCATGGCTTTGAGCTGACGCGCGACCGCGTGGCGAATATGCGCGGGATTATAACCGTGGCAGGCGGTCCACCAGCTGGCGATGCCGTCGACGAGCTCGCGCCCATCGGCCAATCTGATGCGCGTCCCTTCGGTGCCGACGACCGGCAAGGGCGGCGCGGCCGTCTTCATCTGGCTGTAGGGCAGCCAGAGATGTTTGCGCCAGGCGTCGGGCCAGTCTTCGTGCATGTTTTGGCGCAGTGTTGCCATTGCCGAGCGCCACCGCTACACCGCAACGCAGCGAAATGAAAGCCGCGCTCTTGGAGCCAAGCTCTTGGACACGCTCGACGCATTCGCCAGGGCCAAACTGGCGCAATTGGAAGAGGCCGCGTTGCGCCGGCACCTCGTCGATACCGAGCGGCCGGCGCGGGAAAATGTGCCGGTCATAATCCGCGGCGGCCGCCGGCTCGTCTCCTTTTCCTGCAACGATTATCTCGGCCTCTCCCGTCATCCGAAAATAAAGGCGGCGGCGATCGCCGCGCTCGATGCCTATGGAACCGGCGCTGGCGCCTCGCGTCTGGTCACCGGCAATCATCCGCTCTTTGCCGAACTCGAAGTCCGCCTCGCCAAACTCAAAGGCAGCGAGGCGGCGCTCGTCTTCGGCTCGGGCTATCTCGCCAATCTCGGCGTCATTCCGGCGCTCGCCGGCGACGCTGATGTCGTTCTCGTGGACGAACTGGCGCACGCCTGCATTTTCGCCGGCGCGCGCTTGTCGGGCGCCGCGCGCCGCGTCTTTCGGCACAACGATGTCGCGCATGCGCGGGCCATTCTCGGGGCCGAGCGGGCACGCTTTCGCCACGCGCTGCTGGTGACCGATGGCGTCTTCTCGATGGACGGCGATCTGGCGCCGGTCGTGGAGCTCGCCGAGCTTTGCGCCGCCTGCGACACATGGCTCATGACCGACGATGCGCACGGGCTCGGCGTTCTCGCCAAAGGCCGCGGGTCGAGCTTCGGCGGCGGCGCCAAAGCCGGCGTGCCCCTGCAGATGGGGACGCTGTCGAAAGCGCTGGGCAGCTACGGCGGCTACCTTTGCGCCTCGCGCGCCGTCACCGACCTTCTGACGAGCCGCGCCCGCACGCTTGTCTATTCGACCGGTCTGCCGCCCGCCAATGCGGCGGCGGCGATCGCCGCGCTCGATGTCGTCGAAGCCGACCCGGCTTTGACGCAAAGGCCGCTCGCCAAGGCGCGCGCCTTTGCGCGCCGCCTCGGCCTGCCCGACCCGCAAAGCCCGATCGTGCCGCTGCGGCTCGGCTCCGCCGAAGCGGCGCTCGAAGCTTCAAATTTGCTCGAAACCGAAGGCTATCTCGCCGTCGCCATCCGCCCGCCGACCGTGCCCGAAGGAAGCGCGCGGTTGCGCTTTGCCTTCTGCGCCGATCATGCCGACGACGACGTCGCGCGCCTCGCCGAAGTCGTCGCCAAGCGCGTGGCGTTTCGTGGCGGCGCGGCGGCGCGTTGCGAAACCGGCGCCTGACGGACCGCCGCCTTGCCCGCCATCTTCATCACAGCGACGGGGACGGAGATCGGCAAGACGTTCGTCGCCGCCAATCTCATCGGCGCTTTGCGGCGGCGCGGCCGAAAGGTCGCGGCTCTGAAGCCGGTCGTCAGCGGCTTCGATCCGCAGGCCTCGGCCGAGAGCGATCCCGCCGTTCTGCTGCGAGCCCTCGGGCGCGAGCCGAGCGAAGCGGCGCTTGCCGAAATTGCGCCTTGGCGCTTCTATGCGCCGCTCTCGCCCGACATGGCCGCGGCGCGTGAGCGCCGCCCGATCGATTTTTCCGCGCTGAGCGCTTTTTGCCGCAAGGCCGTCGCGGCGGCGGACGACGTGCTCGTCATCGAAGGCATCGGCGGCCTGATGGTGCCCTTCGACGCGCAATCGACGCTGCTCGATCTCATCGAACAATTGCGCGTCCCGACGATCCTCGTCGCCGGCACTTATCTCGGAACGCTCAGTCACATTCTGACGGCCGTAGAAGCCATGAACAATCGCGGACTTGGCCTTGCCGCGATCGTCCTCAACGAAACTCCGGGCTCCGCCGTGCCGCGCCGGGAGATCCAGGCGAGCCTTGCGAATTTCTGCGGCGAAGTGCCGATTGTGAGTTTGACGCGCGCCGGCAAAGGCAACGAGGCCGCTTTCGAAGCCCTGGCGGATGCGGCGCTGAAGCTTTAGGGCAAGATCGCGCCCTATTTCGTATCGGCGTCGGCTTCCGCGTTCAGCTCGTCGGCGAAAGCCTCGATGCGGCGCGCATTGGCGCCGAAATCGTGCCGACCGACGCGCGAGACGGAGCGCACGTCGACGCGCGTCTGCCCGGCGAGCGGCCGGATGCGAATGGCTATGTCGTCGGGAAATCCGAACACCATCCCGTGCGCGATCGCGTCGACATGGCCGAGGCCGAGCCGCCCGCCGGGGGGAATGGCTTCGATGATCGTCCAGTGGCGCGCCGCCGCCGCGTGCAGCACCATGTTGAAAGCCTCGTCCCCGTCGAGATCGAGAAAGATCGGTTGAACGTCCGGATAGGCCTTGGCCTGCAGCGCGCGCGCCGCGGCCGGAATCGAGGCCGGCGCCCAGTCACCGCGCGCCGCCAGCGCCTTGTGAGAGAGCGAGAAGGCGGGAGGATCGTCGAGATCGGTCGAGACGTCGTTGAGAACCGGGAGACGGACCGCCTGAATCGCCAGAAAGCTCGGATAGGCCAGCAGGCACAGCGCCAGGAAAAATCCGGTCAGCAGAACGTCGACCCCCTTGCGCCCGGTGCGCCAGATCGCCACGCTCGCCGCGCCCGCGCAAAGCATGGACAGGCAGGCGATGACGATCGCCGATCCGATCACCGCGAGAACCGCGGTCGGATCGAGGCCGGCGCGCGCCAGAAGCAAGCCCACGCCGATCACGGCCGCCGCAAACAGGGCAAGCCGCCGGCTCCACAGAGCGCTGTCCGAATAAGGTTCTTCGATGATGATCCGGCGCATGTGTCGGGCGGAGCTTGACCTCGTAGATTTACGCGGCCGTGCTGAGGCTGGCAAATCGCCTCAGGCTTTGCACCGAAAAGCCATATTTGCCGGCTGCGACGTATCGTTTACCACCCGCCGCGATGCTGGCGCCGAAGCGGCTGCATCGATGCGCGATGTGCTAAAAGAATTTCGCGACAGACGGATTGGTTCATGACGCTGCTGACACGCCGGCATTTCGTTCTGGGCGCCGGCGCTTTATTCCTGGGCTCCGCGGGCGTTGCAACCGATGCATTCGCCATCGAGCCGGGCTTCCTCCTCAACGTGACGTCCTATCGGCTTCAGCCGCCGCGCTGGCCGCCGGGACTGAAGCTCAGGGCGCTCGTCATCGCCGACCTTCACGCCTGCGAGCCCTTGATGCCGGCGGCGCGCGTACGGGGCATTGCCGAGTTCGCCAACCGGCTTGCGCCCGACATCGTCTTTCTGCTCGGAGACTTCAATGCCGGGCATAGATTCGTGAGCGGCCCCGTGTACCCCGAGGCGTGGGGCGAGGCGCTGTCGATCCTCGAGGCGCCGCTCGGCGCCTACGCGATCCTCGGCAATCACGATTGGTGGCACGGGCCGCTCGTCACCATGCCGAGCGATGGCGGCGAGGGCGTTCGCAGGGCCTTGCGCGACGCCAATATCGTCGTCCTCGAGAACAAGGCGACAAGGCTGGCCGCCAACGGACAATCCTTGTGGGTTGCGGGATTGGGCGACCAGCTCGCCTACCCGCTGGAGCGCCACCATTTCCGCGGCGTCGACGATCTCGACGCGACGTTGGCGCAAGTGACGGACGACTCGCCCGTCCTGTTGCTCGCACACGAGCCTTTCGTCTTCAGCAAAGTGCCGCAGCGTGTCTCGCTCACGCTCTGCGGCCATACGCATGGCGGGCAGATCAACCTGCCGCTTGTCACCGAAGTCTTCGCGCAACGCGAGTTCGGGATGAAGCATATCTACGGCCATATTATCGAAGCCGGCCGTCACATGATCATCTCGGCAGGGCTCGGTACGTCGATCCTGCCGGTGCGTTTCCTGCGCCCGCCCGAACTCGTGCAGATCGAGATCGGCGCCGAGGCTTGAGCTTGGCGCGGCGCAAACAAACGCCCGCAGCGCAGCGATGCGGGCGTTTGAACCGAAGCGCAATTCCTATTCGACGACGACGCGGGTGCCGACCTTGACGCGATTGTAGAGATCGATCGCGTCGATATTGGACATTCTGATGCAGCCGGAAGAAACCGCCTGGCCGATCAGCTCCGGCTCGTTCGTGCCGTGGATGCGATACAGCGTGTCCTTGTCGCCCTGAAAGAGATAGAGCGCGCGCGAGCCGAGCGGATTTTCAGGACCGCCGGGCAGTCCGCCCGCATCCGCGGTCGGCTGCAGATGCGGCCATCGCTTCAACATGTCGGAGGGCGGCATCCAATGCGGCCATTCTTCTTTGCGACCGACGGTCGCCACGCCCGTCCAGCCGGCCGACTCCGAACCCGCCGCAATTCCATAGCGGATCGCCTGTTTGCCGGGCAGAACGTAATAGAGGAACATGTGCTTGGTATCGACGATGATCGTCCCGGGCTTTTCGGCCGTGTCGTAGGGAACCTTGTAACGTTTATATTCCGATGGAACGTCGCCTTGCGGCGCCAGCGCCAGATATTCGCTGTCCCGGGCCGACAGGCTCGGATCGGGAGTTGCAACCCCGTCCTCCACGCAGCCCGAAAGCGACAGTGCCAAGAACGGCAACAGCCAGGCGATGTGTTGTAATCTCATGTCAATTTCCCCGCTCTTAGGGATCGAGATAACGCATCGGCCTTGCTCTTGCCATCCTCTCGTGTGCCTGAAGATGCCGGTTTGAGCGAGAAGACGGCGGCCTGTGGCGCAAATGAAACAGCTCGGCCGAGGGCCCCGGCCAAAGGGCGCGGAATTCCGGTACGCGCGCCGCTGAAAGCGGCGATTTTTCGGTGACGAGCGTGGGAAGTCTTCTCATCAGCCATCCCGCCAGCCTCGGCCACGACACGGGTTCTGGCCATCCGGAGAGCGCCGCGCGCATCCGCGCCATCGACCAAGCATTCCGCGGCGCGAATTTCTCGAGCCTCGAAAGGCTCGAAGCGCCGCGCGGCACGCTGCCCGAAATTCT
>JASHVQ010000149.1 GCA_030044485.1 Methylovirgula sp.
ATCACGTTGCGAAAATCGATCTGCTTGCCGTTGTGGTCGGTGAGCTTGCCGTGGTCCATCACCTGCAACAGGATGTTGTAGAGATCGGGATGCGCCTTCTCGATTTCGTCGAGCAGCAACACGCTATGCGGATGCTGGTCGATGGCGTCGGTCAAAAGGCCGCCCTGATCGAAGCCGACATAGCCGGGCGGCGCGCCGATCAGCCGCGAGACGGTGTGGCGCTCCATATATTCAGACATGTCGAAGCGGATGAGTTCGACGCCGAGCGCGACAGCGAGCTGCCGGGCGACCTCCGTCTTGCCGACGCCGGTCGGGCCGGAAAAGAGATAGCAGCCGATCGGCTTCTCGCCGTCGCGCAAGCCGGCGCGCGCCAGCTTGATCGCCGAGGTCAAAGCCTGGATGGCGCTGTTCTGCCCATAGACGACGCGCTCCAGCGTCTCGCTCAAATGTTCGAGCACTTCGGCATCGTCCTTGGAGACGGTTTTGGGCGGGATCCGCGCCATGGTCGCGATCGTCGCCTCGATCTCCTTGATGCCGATCGTCTTCTTGCGCTTGTTCTCGGGCACGAGCATCTGGCTCGCCCCGGTCTCGTCGATCACGTCGATCGCCTTGTCCGGCAGCTTGCGGTCGTGGATGTAGCGCGCCGAGAGTTCGACGGCGGCCTTGACCGCCTCGCTCGTATAGCGGACCTTGTGGAATTCCTCGAAATAGGGCTTCAGCCCCTTCATGATTTCGACCGCGTCCTCGACCGACGGCTCGTTGACGTCGATCTTCTGGAAGCGCCGGACGAGGGCCCGGTCCTTCTCGAAATACTGGCGGTATTCCTTGTAAGTGGTCGAGCCGATGCAGCGCAGCGTTCCCTGCGCCAGCGCCGGTTTCAGCAGGTTCGAGGCGTCCATCGCCCCGCCCGAGGTAGCTCCGGCGCCGATGACGGTATGGATCTCGTCGATGAAGAGGATCGCCTTCTTGTGGTTCTCGATCTCCTTCATCACCTGTTTCAGCCGTTCTTCGAAATCGCCGCGGTAGCGCGTGCCGGCGAGCAGCGTGCCCATATCGAGGGCGAAGACCGTCGCGTCGGCGAGCACTTCCGGCACTTCGCCGCGCACGATCTTGCGCGCCAAGCCTTCGGCGATCGCCGTCTTGCCGACGCCCGGATCGCCGACCATCAGCGGATTGTTCTTGTGGCGGCGGCAGAGCACCTGAATGGTGCGCATGACCTCCGCCTCGCGGCCGATCAGCGGATCGATCCGCCCTTCGCGCGCCTTGCGGTTGAGGTTGACGCAATAGGCCTCGAGCGCGCCTTCCTTTTTCTTCGAATCGCCGTCCTTGTCCTTGGATTCGCGCGCGTCGTCGTCGTCGACGCCGCGCGGCGTCTTCGACGTGTCCGAAAGCCCCGGCCGCTTGGCGATCCCGTGGCTGATGTAATTCACCGCGTCATAGCGCGTCATGTCCTGCTCTTGCAGGAAATAGGCGGCATGGCTCTCGCGCTCGGCGAAAATGGCGACGAGCACGTTGGCGCCGGTGACTTCCTCGCGGCCCGAAGACTGGACGTGGATCACGGCGCGCTGGATGACGCGCTGGAATCCGGCCGTAGGCTTGGCGTCTTCCCGCCCGTCGCCGACCAGATTGTCGAGCTCCTGGTCGATGTAGTCGCGCAGGTTCTTGCGCAGCAATTCGAGATCGACCGAGCAGGCGCGCAGCACCGCCGCCGAGTCGCTGTCCTCCGTCAGGCTCAACAGCAGATGTTCGAGCGTCGCATATTCGTGATGGCGCTCGTTGGCGACGGCCAAGGCCCGATGCAGCGTCTGTTCGAGATTACGGGAGAAGGACGGCATGATTCCGGTCTTTCATTTCTTTTCCATGATGCATTGCAGCGGGTGCTGGTGCTTCCTGGCATAGTCCATCACTTGCGTCACTTTCGTCTCCGCAACCTCATAGGTGAATATCCCGCATTCGCCGACGCCATGCTGATGGACGTGAAGCATGATCCGCGTCGCCTCTTCCGGTCCCTTGTTGAAATATTTCCGCAACACCGTGACCACAAATTCCATCGGCGTGTAATCGTCGTTGAGCAGCAGGACGCGATACATGCTCGGGCGTCGCGTCTGCGGCTTCGGCTTTGTAATGACCGCCGTGCCGGCGCCCGAACCGGGATCGCCTCTCTGCGGATCCTTGGCTGCCCGTAACGGCATCCCTCCGTCTCCACTTGCCACAAACGCCGGGAGTCGCGGGCCGACGTTCGTCCACTTAGAAATAATAACTCCGGTTCGCCCCCCTCGACTACCGCGATTTCGGCTTGGGGGGCCGGCTGTCCCGCGTCCTCCTATGCAAGATAGAGACTAACGCGCCGGGTTCCAGGCGCGGGTCTTTGTCAGGCTTGCAGATTGTCGATGCTCGATCCCGATTCGGGCAAATTTTGCGCCGCCGTCGCGCCCGCATCCGCGCGGCCCGCGGGGTCGAGCCCGGCCGGAAAAATAAAAGGCCCGACATGCGTCGAGCCTTGCGCCCCGAAGGGAATGGGTGAGCCTATGCGCGCACATTACGCCGCCGACCCGCTGCGGGCGGCGGCATGGTTACTTTGGGCTTGCGGCCGCCTGGACTTTGGCGAAAACCGTCTCGACCGGCTTGAACGCCTCTTTGGCAAGATTGGTGTAGAGCTCGCCGATCTTGGTGGCTTGCGCTACGAAGCCCTCGTAGGCCGACTTGGCATATTCCGACTGGATCTGGATCGCGTTGTCGAGCGACTTGGCGCCGAGCAATTTCTCCACGAACGCGGAATTGCTCTCGATCGACTTCTTCGAATAGTCGGTCGTTTCGGCGGCGATCGTCTGGAAACCCTTGGCGAGCGAAGCAGCAACCGAACTCGCCGCCTCGAGCTGCTCTTTACCGAATTTCTGGAATTCATCGAAGTTTGAGGACATCGTCTACTCCTTGGACGGAGACGCGCATCTGGTCAGCCGAGGGGAAGGCCCCGCGCGTCGGCAGGCCCCAGGCCCACGCAGTCGATATAGTGCGTCGCACAATCATCGTCAAGAAGATTTTTGCGTCGCAACAAAATTCCCATCCTGGCACTCTTGTCCGGCACTCGCGGCATAGCCTTAACCTTTGGGTAACTTGCGCAATTTAGCGTTGTTCCTCGGGCTTTTGGAGGGCTGCGGCAGGAAACCGCCAAGCGCTTCGCGGCTCGGGGCGCGATCCAAGACTCCTTTCGGCTTGGAAGAGCCCGCCTGGTGATTCCGAGGACTTCGGGGCGAAACGGGGTTGCCCCTGGCCGGGCCAGCAGCTGGGCCAATCAGGGGACGAGGCGTGATGTTGAAGCGGCGCGTAGGAGTTTGTGCCCTCGTATCGGTGAGTTTGCTGCTTGCGGTCGCCTCGGTCTGGCTCGCCTCCCCGGCTCAGGCCCATTACCGCCAGCACCATTATTTCTGGGGCTACGTCTTTCATCCGCATTATTGGCACCAGGCCTTCCATCCGCGCTGGGGCTATGCCTATCGGCGGGTTCACGTCCGCGCCTACCGCGCGGCCGCTTACGCCGATCACCCGCCGGTTGCGAATTTCGCGGCGATCGTCGTCGACGGCAATTCGGGCCGCGTGCTCTATGCGCGCAACGCGGACGAGCCCCGCCACCCGGCCTCGATCACCAAGGTGATGACGCTCTATTTGCTGTTCGAACAGCTCGAAAAGGGCCGTTTGCACCTCAATTCGCGCCTGACGATCTCCGAACACGCCGCCCGACAGGCGCCGACCAAGCTTGGCCTCGCTCCCGGCGCGACGATCAGCGTCGACGATGCGATCAAGGCCATTGTCACATTGTCGGCCAATGACATCGCGGTGGCGGTCGCCGAGAGGATCGGCGGAAGCGAAGACAATTTCGCCGCGCTGATGACGCGCCAAGCGCATGCGCTCGGCATGTCGCACACCCATTATGCCAATGCCTCGGGCCTGCCGAACGACGAACAAATCACCACGGCGGCCGACCTCGCCCTGCTCGGGCGCGCCATCCAGGAGCGTTTCCCGCGCTACTACCATTATTTTTCGACCCGTTCCTTCGCCTATGACGGGATCGTCAACCGCAATCACAATCACCTCCTCGGCCGCATCGCCGGCCTCGACGGGATCAAGACGGGCTATACGCGCGAGTCCGGCTTCAACCTGCTGACCTCGGTCAAGCGCGACGGGCATTTCATCTTGGCCGTCGTGATGGGCTCCCCGACCGCCGCCGGCCGCGACAGAATGATGGCGGGGCTCATCGCCAATGAGATCGATAAGGGCTCAAGGCGCCATACCGCCGCGCCGCTCGCCGCCTTCGCTTCGCAGGAGCGCGCCCCGCCTCGGCCCGAACCGAAGGGCGTCGCGCAAGGCCTCTCGCAACCCGCGCTTCCAGCCCGGCTTTCGATAGATCGGCTGCCGGTCGCCTCGATCGCGCCCGCCCCCCTCCCGCGCCCCGCCTTCGTCTCCAGCACGCCCGCCAACCAGCCTCTGGCGCTCGGTTCGGGAACATTTGGGCTGAGGCACTTGGCTTATGACGGCTCGACCGAGCGGCCGAGCGCCTCGACCACAACGCCTTCGATGTTGCGTTGGGCGGCGGACCCTGCGCCCATCGCCGCAAGCGCCGATGCCGAGAAGGCGATCGCCAATGCGACGCCCGCCAGGGGCCAAGGCGACGCGGTTCTCGGCAAGGATGCGCGGATCATCGCGGCGAGCAGGGAGCCGGAAAGTTCGCAGGACGCCGAGCCGCCGGCGATCGCCCGCAGCGGCTGGATGATCCAGATCGGGGCGACCGACGATGCCGCAGCGGCCTCCGAGCTTCTCGTCCGGGCCGAAGTGCATTTGGCGCGCGCGCTCCCCGACGCTCAGCCGTTCACGCAAAAAGTTCAAAAGGGCGAGCAGACGCTTTATCGCGCCCGCTTTGCCGGACTGGAGGATGCGGACAACGCGGAACTGGCCTGCAAAAGTCTGAGAAGATCCGGCTTCGCCTGTTTCGCGACCAAAAATTAAACAATTCGCGGCACAATTCGGCCAATCAGCTTTCGACAAGAGCGTGGCGTACGGAGTTAGTGGTGGCGGCGCATCAAGACGTCC